>JACRCY010000074.1 GCA_016218785.1 Deltaproteobacteria bacterium | reverse complement strand
GGAGCACTCCACGGCGGTCGCGCGACGCTGAGTCCCCGCGCCGGAAGTGACCACTCCGCGTAACGAGACGAAGTGTCTCGTTTCACCGGGGATGGGGTGGGGCCATGCCCCCCACAACGAGACACTCCGTCTCGTTTCCGCCCTGAGGGCACCCACGGCCCAGGCCATGGCGACTGATCCGCCTGGCCGGAACTGCACCCCCCCGGAGCAGGAACTTTACGCCGCCGCCCGCCGGGGTACACTACGGCCGTGCGTGCCCTCGTCACCTGCGTGCTCTTCTGCGTCCTCGGGGCCGGCTGTGGGAGCGCGGCCCCGGCCCTGCGCTGGAACGTGCGCTTCGCTACCGCGGGCGGCCGCGGCATGCTGGTGCTGCACACCCGCGACATCAAGGTGGCGGAGCGGGTGACCCTGAAGTTCTGCAGCCAGGAGCGCACCGAGCTCCTGACCGAGGCCGAAACCACCACGCGCGAGCAGCCCAGCTGGCGCGCCGTCTTCCCGCTGACGCCGGCCCTGGAGGCCTGCCTCGCCCACGAGCGCAAGCTGGAGGTGACGCTCGAGACCACGCGCCCCGGCCAGGCGGCCACCCAATCGCTCCCCCTGGACGACTGGTCGGCCGAGCGCATCTACGAGCGAGTGCACGTGCGCGAGCTGGGTGAGCTCGAGCGGGCCACCGCGGGCGTGAAGGAACAGGACAGCGAGAAGTACCTGGCCGCGCTGGAGGACTGGATCCGCAGGCACCCGCGCTCGCCCGCCGTCGAGCAGGCGCGCAAGGAGGTCGCGCGCGTCCGCGCGGAGCTGGAGAACGAGCGCAAGGAAGCCGAGGAGAAGGCGAAGGCCGAGGCCGCCCGGCGGCGCGCCGAGGAGGACCGCCGCGTGAAGGTGCAGCGCGGCCTCGCGGACGCGACCGCGGCCCTGCAGGTGGGTGACCACGCCAAGGCGGTGGCCGCGCTCGACCGCGTCGAGGGCCTGGCCCGGGGTGACGCCGAGCAGGACGCGGCGCGGCGGCTGCGTGGGCAGCTCCAGCGCGTCCGGCGCCTGGCCGACCTGCGCGCGAAATACGCGCCCCGGCTGGTGCCCAAGCCGCGCAAGCTCTACGCCCAGAAGCGCATCGTGCTCCGCGAGCTGCCCGACCCCAAGGCGACGGGGACGCTGGAGCTCGAGGAGGGCGACGAGGTGTGGGCCCTGGCGGGAGCCGCCCGGGCCATGGTGGGCGTGGCGCGGGCCTCGCGGACCGACCTGGCGACGCTCCTCGCCGCGGGACCCACGCTGGATCACGTCGAGGGGTGGGTCGAGGGGGCGCTGCTGACGCCCAAGGACCGCTGGACCGCGGCGCGGCGCGCGCGCCAGGACGAGGAGCGGACGCTGTTCCAGGGCCGCCCGGAGTCGGACCGCGCCGACCTCCGGCGGCTCGCCGCCGCCGGCAAGGTGGTCAGCCCGAAGGTGCAGCTGGGGCTCCTGCGCAAGGGGTACGAGCCGGCCGAGACCCGGCGCCTGGCGCTGCTGCTCGACGTCGTCATCCGGGCGGCCGAGAACGCCGACGATCCCCGCATGCCCGCCATCTGCGCGGGCCTGGCGGAGGTGGTGAAGGCGCGCACCCTGGCCGACTGCGCGGCCGCGGCGCGGCTCGGCGCCAGCGACGAGAGCGTGGCCGCCATCGCCCGCGACTTCGGCGCGAACAGCGCCGGCTTCGCCTCGACCTTCGGCATCGCCAAGGAGAGCGTGGCCAAGGTGATCATGGCCATCGCGGTCGCGCCGTAGAGCCACGATTGACCCACCGGCGGGCGCGGCGTAGCGTTACGTGAGCGCCTTAGCGCCCGGGAGGCCCGTCATGCGCAGCCTGCTCGCCGTGACCGCCCTGCTGCTCGTCGGCTGTTACACGACCACCACCACGTCGCCCCCCCAGGGGCCGCCGACCGGAGATCCGGCCGCGCCGCCGCCGGGAGGCCCGGCGGTGCCGGCGCCGCCGCCGGGAGATCAGCCGCCCCCGCCGCCGCCCCCGCCCGTGCCGGCCGCGCCCCCGCCGTCCTATGCCGAGGGGGTGGACCTGTCGACGCCGCTCCCGTGCCCGATCGACCCGAGCCAGCTCGGCTTCGGAGCGGTGCCGTGGCCGTCGGGGAGCGCGCCGACGCGCTGGGGCTACGGCTGGACCGACGTCGCCCGGGTGCGCACCTCCAAGGCACGGCCCATCGAGGTCTGCCAGGTGCGCGGCCAGCTGCGCTGGCTGCTGTCGCTGCGCTGCCCGGACGGCGCGCCCCCCTACGCGACGCCGCGCATGGCCCACGGGTCGCGCGCCGGCAACGTCGGGCCCGGCGGCCGCTGCGGCCGGATCATCGACCGCTACCGGGTCCCGTGCTCCGACCGGGTCTATGACGTCTACCTGGACCTCTACCACTGCACCCCGGAAGGTGAGTGACGATGGCGCAGCCGGCCGGAGCGCCCATCTGGCAGCCCGCGAGCACCTTGTCGGAGCGCGTCCAACGGCTGCGCGACGAGTACTTCAGCTTCGAGACCCGGGCCTTCCGCAACGAGGTGCGGGCCTACTCGACGGGCACGGCCTGGGATCAGGTCTACTCGCCGCACCACTGGACCAACGTCCCCGAGGTGGCGCCGTTCCTGTGGGCGTTCCAGGACTCGCTCCTGGCCGGCGCGGAGACGGTGCCGCTTCCGCCCGGGTTCTGGGACGAGCCGCTCCCGGTGCGCGTGGCGCGCTTCTTCGCGACCGTGCTGCAGGGCCCGCTGCCCGTGGACATCCTCGACGGTGAGCTCATCGTCGGCGGCCACTTCGCGGTGGCCCTGTCGCGCTGCCTGACGAAGCGGGAGACCAAGGCCTGGGCCAAGGAGTCGCGCGCCATCGTCCAGGGCGTGGGCGCGCTGTCGGGCTACGGCGTGGGGAACTGCGGGGCCGTGCCGGGCCACCTCATCCCCGACTACCCGCGCGTGCTGCGCGAGGGGTTCAGCGGGATCACCGCCGCCATCGAGCGGCGGCTGGCCTCCGCCCGCGGCGCCGAGGCGGCGACGCTCCAGTCCTTCCTCGTGGCCGCGCAGGCCACGCCGGCCTTCGCGGCTCGCTACGCGGCCAGGGGCGCGGCTCTGGCCGCGGAGGCGAGCGGCGCGCGGGCCGCGGAGCTCACCGAGATCGCGCGCATCTGTCGCCAGGTGCCGTGGCAGCCGGCGGAGACCTTCGCCGAGGCCCTGCAGTCGCTGTGGTTCGCGCACCTGCTGGTCATGGTGGCGGAGTCGTACCCGGGCCCGGGCGTCTCCTTCGGCCGCATCGACCAGTACCTGTGGCCCTACCTCGAGCGCGATCTCGCCGCGGGCCGGACGACGCGGGCGCAGGCCAAGGAGCTGCTGCAGTGCTTCTGGGTGAAGCCCAACTACGCCTACGACTACCAGGGGCGGCTCGGCCGCAACCAGGGGATCAACTCCTCGTTCGGTCAGCTGGTGACGCTCGGAGGCTGCGGGCCCGACGGCGAGGATCGCGGCAACGACCTCACCTGGCTCATGCTCGAGGTGATCGAGGAGATGAACCTCCTCGAGCCCAAGCCCAACGTGCGGGTGCACGCGCGCACGCCGGCCCCGCTGCTCCAGCGCGTGGCCGAGCTGCTGGCGCACGCCCAGGGGTCCCCGTTCCTGCTGAACTTCGACGAGGCGTCGATGGCCGGGATGCGCTGGCAGGGGGTCCCGGCCGCCGAGGTCTGGGACTACGCGCCGGTCGGCTGCCTCGAGAACACGCGGCAGGGGGACGACCGCTCGGGCACGGTCGACGTCAACCTCAACCTCGCCAAGGCGGTGGAGCTGACGCTGTTCCAGGGGCGCGACCTCCGGACCGGCGCGCAGCTCGGGCCGCAGACCCACGACCCGCAGAGCTTCCGCACCTGGGACGACCTGTGGCAGGCGTTCCGGGCGCAGCTCTTCTGGGAGATCGACGCGCTCCTCGCGTTCGAGGACCGGGCCGATACGCTCCGCGCCCGCCTCGAGCCCACGCCCTACCTCTCGACCCTGGTCGGCGGCTGCGTGGAGCAGGCGCGCGACGTCACCGCCGCCGGCGCCCGGTGGAACTACATCACCGCTCAAGGCGTGGCCCTCGCCACCGCGGTCGACTCGCTCGTGGCGGTGCGCAAGCTGGTGCTCGAGGACGGGCGCGTCACCATGCCCGACCTGCTCCGGGCGCTGCGCCAGAACTTCGAGGGGGAGGAGCTGCTCCGGCAGATCCTGGTCAACAAGGCCCCCAAGTACGGCAACGACGACCCTTACGCCGACACCGTGGCGCGGGCCGTCTCGCGCACCTTCACCGAGGAGGTGTGGAAGCGGCGCAGCCCCACCGGCCGGCGCTACCGCGGCGGCTACCTGTCGTGGAACTACGGTATCGCCTACGCGCCGCTGGTGGCCGCCACGCCCGACGGCCGGCGCCGCGGCACCTTCCTGTCGAACGGGGTGGCCGCGGTGAACGGCGCGGACCGCGAGGGGCCCACGGCCAGCGCGCGCAGCGTGCACTCCCTGGGGCTCGAGACCGCGCCCAACGGCGACTCGCACACCATCAGCCTGGCGCCGGCCCTCATCCGCGACGCCGAGCACATCGACAAGCTGGCGGCCTTCCTGCGGGCCTACGCGGCCGAGGGGGGCACGGCGCTGCAGGTGAACCTCGTCGACGGGGCCACCCTGCGCGCGGCGCAGGAGCGCCCCGAGGAGTTCCGCAACCTGCTGGTGCGCGTGACCGGCTACAACGCCTACTTCGTCCACCTGGGGCGCGAGATGCAGGACGAGATCATCGCGCGCGAGTCGCACGGCGTGTGACGGCGCCCTCGGCCCAGATCGCCGCACCCGCGGAGGCGGCGCCGGCCCCGGCGGCCGGCCCGGACACCCGCGGCCTGATCTTCGGCCTGCAGCGCTTCTCGACCGAGGACGGGCCCGGCATCCGCACCACCGTGTTCGTGAAGGGCTGCCCCATGCGCTGCCCCTGGTGCCAGAACCCGGAGGGGCTGGCGCCGGGCAAGCAGGTGCTGTGGGCGCGGGCGCGCTGTCTCGGGGACGGCGGCTGCGTCAACGCCTGCCCGCACGGAGCGCTCGCGCGGGAGGGCGGCGCGACCCGCGTCGACCCCGCCGTCTGCCAGGCGTGCGGTACCTGCGCCGACTTCTGCCCCGCGAACGCCCTCGAGGTCGCGGGGTGGGAGCGCACCGCCCGCGAGGTCGCCGCCAACGTGCTGCGCGACCGCGGCTTCTACGAGCGGTCGGGCGGCGGCGTGACCTTCTCCGGCGGCGAGCCGCTCACGCAGCCCGACTTCGTGGCCGCGGCGCTCGACCTCCTCGGGGCCGCCGGCGTGCACCGCGCCCTCGACACTTGCGGCGCGGCCGGGCCCGCGACGCTGCGCGCGCTGCTCGGCCGCGTCGAGCTGGTGCTCTTCGACCTCAAGCACATGGACCCGGACCGCCACCTGGAGCAGACCGGCATCCGCCTCGACAAGGTGCTCGAGTGCGCCCGCGAGGTCAAGCGCGCGGGCGTGCCGTGCTGGGTGCGTACGCCGGTCATCCCCGGCCACACCGACGACGAGGCCAACATTCGGGCCATCGCCCGCTTCGTCAAGGCCGAGCTGCCGCGCGCCGCGCGCTACGACCTCCTCGCCTTCTCCAAGCTGTGCGTGTCGAAGTACGAGCAGCTCGGGCGCCAGGGCGCCGTCGTGGCGCGCCTCCCCCTGGTGCCGCGCAGCCACATGGAGCGGTTGCGCGCCGTGGCCCTGGAGGAGGGGCTGTCCACGGTGGTCTGGTCCGGCATGACCGCGACCTGAGGAGACGTGATGGCCGTCACCTTGCCTGCCGATGTCCGCGCCGCGCTCGCCGGCCCGATGGTGCCGAAGTTCCTGGCCACCGTCGGCCCCGAGGGCGATCCCAACGTGGTGCCGGTCATCTCGATCCAGCCGTGGGACGGCGAGACGCTGGTCTTCGGCGAGTACCTGATGCACAAGTCGCGCCGCAACCTGCGCGGCAATCCGCACGTCGGCGTGCTCGTCATCACCGAGACGCTCGAGGCCTGGGCCCTGCGCGGCACGTTCCTCGGCTTCCAGCAGAGCGGGGAGTGGTTCGACCGGGTGAGCCGGCACGAGCTGCTGCGCTACAACGCCTACACCGGGATCCGCGCCGCCGGGGCCATCCGGGTCGAGGCGTGCGCCGCGAAGATCACCTTCAGCAAGGCGGCCGTGCTGGCCGGGTTCGCGCACGCGAGCGTGGCCGGGCAGTGGCTCCGGCGGAGCGCGCCGGAGCGCGGGGTCATGCCGCGACCGGTCGAGGAGAAGTTCGGCCGGCTGCAGGCCGTGCGCGCCGGCGCCTTCGTGGGCGCGGACGGGTTCCCGCGCGTCTGGCCCATGCTCGGTTGCCTGGCCGCGGGCCCCAGCCGCCTGGTCGTGGGCGACCTCGGCTTCCCGGGGGTGGCCGACGGCCTCCAGCCCGGCGCGCGGGTGGCGGTCGCGATCCTGACCTTCGACCCCATCGCCTATCAGGTGAAGGGCACCTACGCCGGCACGCGCGCGGGCGTGGGCGTCATCGATCTCACCGAGTGCTACAACGCCTCGCCGCCGCGGGTGGGCGACCGGTTGGACCACCCGGACTCGAAGCCGGCGCCGTAGGTGTGCCGTCGCCTCGATCAACGAACTTGCTTCTCGAACGTACTCGAATAATTATTAGAGTATGTTCGAGAGCGAGTTCCACCTCAGCTACCACGAGTGTCGGGACCTCCTGGTCAAGCGACTCGAGGAGCCCGCGCCGGGGCGGATCCAGCTCCTGTCGGGCCCCCGCCAGGTGGGCAAGACGACGCTGCTCCTCGAGCTGGCCAAGAGCCTGGGCGAGACGGCCGTGTACGCCGCGGCCGATTCGCCCGAGGCGTCGGCGCCCGGCTTCTGGGAGCGGCTCTGGGGTCGCGCCGAGGAGGTGGCGGCCGCGCGGCAGCGGGCGGTGGTGCTGCTCGACGAGGCGCATTTGCTGCCGGCCTGGGCGGCGCGGCTGAAGGGGGTCTGGGACCGGGTGCGGCGACGCAAGACCCCGATCCACGTGGTCGCCACGGGGTCGTCGTCACTGCGGCTGGCGGCCGGATCGCGCGAGAGCCTCGCCGGACGCTTCGAGCGGCTCACGCTCACGCACTGGTCGGCGGCCTCACTGGCCGAGGTCTTCAAGCTGGCGCCACGCGCCGCTGCGGAGGCCGTGGTGCGGGAAGGGGCCTTCCCCGGCGCCTTCGAGCTGCGGGGCGACGCGCCGCGCTGGGCGGCCTATGTGCGCGACGCCATCGTCGAGCCCGCCATCGGCCGCGACCTGCTGGCGCTCGCGCCCGTCCGGCGTCCCGCGCTGCTGCGCCAGGTGTTCGGCGTGTGCGCGTCGTCGCCGGCGCAGATCGTCTCGCTCCAGAAGCTGCAGGGACAGCTCCAGGATGCTGGCGCGCTGGAGACCATCGCGCACTACCTCGGCCTCCTCGGGGAGGCGTACCTGGTGGCGTCGGCGTCGAAGTACGCGACGCGGCCGGCGCGGCGCCGCAGCTCGCCCCCCAAGCTCGTGACCTTGAGCGACGCGCTGCTGGCCGTCGTCGATCCACGCGGCGCGCCCGACCCGAGCCAGGATCCGGCGCGGTTCGGGGCCTGGGTCGAGAACGCCTGCCTGGCCCACGCCTGCAACTCCGGCCAGAGCGTGGCGTACTGGCGTGAGGAGCCGCTGGAGGTGGACGGCGTCCTGGAGGGGAGCTGGGGCAGTTGGGCCGTGGAGGTGAAGACCGGGGCGTTCCAGGCGCGGGACCTCGACGGGCTCCTGGAGTTCACGCGCCGGAACCCACGGTTCCGGCCGCTCGTGGTGTGCAGCGCGGCCGGACTGGCGACCGTCGCACGACTCGGGGTGGCGGCCACCACGTGGCAGGAGTTCCTGCTGAGCGGCCCGCCAGGAGCGAGGTAGCCGACGCCCGGTTCCCCGCGTCGAGGTGCGCAGGGAGCCGTCAGCCCCCGACGTACGGCTCGAGCTTCGCGAGGAGCTCGGGCGGCAGGGGCACGGGCCGGCCGGCGCGGTAGTCGTAGGCCACCTGCGTGCTCTCGGCCTCGACGAAGACGCGGCCGTCGCGCGGGGCGCGGCGCGCCCAGGAGTTGCCCGCGTCGAGCGCGGCCTCGACGGCGAGGCGCGTGGGGGCCTCGCGGGACACCACCACGAAGCGCCACGGCTGCCGGTTGCCGGCGGACGGCGCCCAGCGCGCCGCCTCGAGGAGCCGCTCGAGCTTCTGCGGCTCCACGGGGCGGTCGCTGTAGGCCCGGAGGCTGCGCCGGGCCGCGATGACGCGGCTGAGCTCCACGCGCCGGGGGCTCAGTCGATACGGC
>JACRCY010000071.1 GCA_016218785.1 Deltaproteobacteria bacterium | reverse complement strand
CCCCTGCGGGTCGATGCGCGCGCCCGCCGAGTCGATGAACCAGACCATGGGGCAGCGCGAGCGCAACGCCAGCTCGCGCATGCGCGTCACCTTGGTCTCGCCGGTCCAGCCGATGGAGCCGCCCTTGGTCGTGAAGTCGTAGGCCGCGGCGCAGGTCATGCGACCATTCACCTTGCCGTAGCCGCAGATCACCGCGTCGGCGGGCGGCTTGTCCGGCCCGGCGCCGGCCATGGTGGTGCCGTGGATGCCGACCTCCATGAAGGTCCCGGCGTCGAAGAAGCGGTCGAAGCGCTCGCGCGCGGTGAGCTTCTTGCGGTCGTGCTGCTTGCGGACGCGCTCCTCGCCGCCCAGCTCCTTGATCTTCGCCCGCTTCTGCTCCAGGTCCTGGACCAGGTCACGCATCGTCACGTTGGCACCTCCGGTGCTCAGGCTTCCGGCTTGTAGGTGTCGAGCTGCAGGATGGCCCGCGCCTCCTCGATGGTCGCGGGCTCGCGGCCCACGGCGCGGCAGAGCGCGGCCGCCTGGGCCACGAGGTCGCCGTTCGAGCGCGCCATCTCGCCGCTGGGGAGGTAGTAGTTGTCCTCGAGCCCCACGCGCACGTTGCCGCCCAGGGCCAGCGCCGCGGCCGACAGCTTCCACTGCTCCCGGCTGATGCCGATGACCTTCCAGGTCGAGCCGGGCGGGAGCTGGTCCACTTGGAACGCCAGGTGGCGCGCCGTGCCGGGGATGCCGCCGAGCACGCCCACGATGAGCGAGAAGTCGAGCGGCGGCCGCAGGATCCCCATGTCGACCAGCGCCGGGGCCGAGTTGACGTGCCCGGTGTCGAAGCACTCCAGCTCCGGCTTGACGCCCGCCTGGTTCATGGCCTTGAGCAGGTAGATGATGTCGGCGAACGGGTTGGCGAAGACCAGGTCGAAGACCAGCGTCTTGCGCTCCGCCGAGTACTTCGAGTAGTTCATCGACCCCATGTTGAGGGCGCCGATGTGCGGCCGCAGCCCGGTGATGTGGCCGACCCGCTGCTCCATGGGGAGCCCGATGGCGCCCGTGGAGAAGTTGATGAGGATCGGGCACGCGGCGGAGACCGCGTCCCGGATCTCCTGGTAGCGCTGCGCCCTGAAGTTCGGCGCGCCGTTGTCGTCGCGCGCGTGGAGGTGCACGACGGCCGCGCCCGCCTCGTAGGCACGCGTACACTCGGCCACGTACTCCGGGATGGTGTACGGGATGGCCGGGCAGTGCTTCTTCTGCGTGAGCACGCCGGAGCAGGCACACGTGATGACGCACTTGTCGGAGAGGCTGGTCGCGGTGTCTCTTGCCATGGCGCCCCGAGTATCTGGGGCGCCCGTCGGCATTGTCAACAGCGAGGATCAGAACCGCAGCCCGACGGAGGCGCGGTACTGCGGGCGCGAGAAGGGCCACCCGCGGGTTTGCGGGATGGGAATGGCCAGCTCGAACGCGTCGACAGTGAGGGCGACGCGCGGGCCGAAGCGGCGCGTGACCCCGAGCGGGCGCACCACGAGGTACGGGCCCACGTTGCCGGCGGGCGTGCCCACGGTCTCGAAGAGGAGCACGGCGAGGCCGGCGCCGAGGCCGCTGCGCAGGTCCACGCTCGGCGACACGGGCCAGCGCACCGCGGCCAGGCCGTACAGGTTGAGGCTGCCCGCCGAGGTGCTGCCGCGCTCGACGGAGAACCAGGGGTTCCACTCGAGGGCCGCCTCGACCTCGAGGCGCCGCCAGGTGTAGAGCGCGCCCGCGGCGAGGAAGGCCGCCGGGTCCGAGATCGAGACGCCCGCGCGGATGACCACCTGGAACGGCGGCGGCTGGGGCCTGCAGCAGCGCCCCTGCCCCTCCCTCGTGCACGCCCGGCACTTGTGTGCCGGCGCCGGCGGCGCTGTCGACGCAGCCGCGGCCGCTGCGGCTGTCGCGGGCACAGCCGTCGCCGGCGCGCTGGCCGGCTGCGAGGCCGGCGCGGCCCCCGCGGGGGGCGCCGCCCCGAGCATCACCGCGACCACGAGCAGCGCGGTCAGCCAGCGGCGCCGCCCGACGACGACGAGGCCGGCCAGCGCCAGCCATGCGAGCGGCGCGCCGCTGCTCGCGGCGCCGCCCGCCGCGCAGCCACCGGCCTTGGTCCCATCGGATAGGCCGTTCTCCTTCAGATCGGCGTAGACGGCGTTGCCGCAGTAGGCGTTCTCCACGGAGCACCCTCCCTGGGACGTGAGCCAGTCGTCGAGCAGCGTGGTCAGCTGCACATGCGTCGCGTCGCGCGCGTCGGGGTCGGCGTCCACGAGGAGCTGCATCAGGGTCTGCGAGGCCGCGCCGACCGCCTCGAGCTGCGCCGCGCGCCACGGGCGGTCGGTGTCGCACTTGTCGAGCATGGTCTCGTGCGGCGGGCCGTCGCGGACCTCGTCCAGGTCGCCACGGATGGGATCCGACCAGTTCATGACCGCCAGCACCCGGTGCCACGTCTCGTCGCGGTAGCTGTGGGTGAAGGCATCCTGCAGGGCGTGCAGCGCGCGTCCCGCGTGGTAGTAGAAGCGCTGGAGCGGCCAGCGGATCGTGCCGACGTAGGGGACGAAGACGTCCACGTCCTCGGTGGCGAGCGGGTCCGCCGTACCCGCCGCCGTCCCCTCGAGCGCCGCCGTGACCTCGCGCTCGATGAAGTCGCGGCAGCGCTGCAGCGCCTGCTGATCGCCCATGGGGCCGTCGTCGGCGAGGCGCCGCAGGCAGTGGGCAGGCTGGTCGGCGTCGTCGTTCGCGGCCGCGGCCAGCGCGCCGAGGGCGAAGTCGGGGAGGCCGCGCACGTCGTTGGACCGGACCCCGAGGATCAGCGCGAGCGCGTACATGTTGCGGTCGTAGTGGCTCGCGTCGAACTGCTGGTTGTCGATGAAGACCTCCTCGTCGTGCGTGACCGGTGGCGCCGGGCCGCCGCGGTAGCCCGCCTGGGCCAGGGCGGCCGCAGCCATCCGCTCGTGGCAGTTCTGGTGCAGGGGGTCCTCGACCTCCCACGCCGCGGCCGGCCTGGCCGACATGACCGAGCCCATGGCGGAGACGACGACGACGAACCACGACCTGGCAGCCGATCGACGAGGCATCATTGGCGCATGGTACCTCAGGTCGGCGCGGTCGGTGCTATTGTTCTGCGTCGTGCCTCGCGTCACCTTCGCGCCCTCGGGCAAGAGCTTCTCCGTCAGGCGGGGGGGCACCATCCTGCGTGCCGCGGTGCGCGTTCGAATGCACCTGGGCCGCGCCTGCCGCGGCGCCGGCGTGTGCGCCGCCTGCCGCGTCAAGGTGCTGGCGGGGCGCGAGCACGTGGCGCCGCCCACGCCCGAGGAGGTGCGGCTGGCCCGCCGCCGGCGGCTCGCGCCCGACGAGCGCTACGCCTGCCAGGCCCACGTCACCGGCGACGTGACGGTGACGACGAGCTACTGGTAGACCGCCGGCCGGCTCGGCGGAGCTCCCGCGGCGCCCGGCAGCGTGAAGGCCTCCCCCGGCTGCAGCAGCTTGACGCGGTTCCCGACGGGGCGCTTGCGGACCGCGACCTCGAGGGCATCGAGCTCGCGCCTCCCGCCCGTGAAGAAGGTCCCGTGGTGGATGGGGATCATCCAGCGCGCGCCCACGTCCTCGAGGATGCGCAAGGCATCGGCGGGGTCGGCGTGGCGGGTCCGCATGATGCCTCGCACGGGCGCGATGCCCACGGGCCCGATGGGCACGAGCGCGACGTCCACGCGGAAGCGCCGCCCGATCTCCTTGAAGTGACGGTCGTGGTAGGCGGTGTCGCCCGCGAAGAAGAGCGCCAGCCCCTGGTACTCGACCACGAAGCCGGTGTGGGAGCCGCGGCGGAACGCCCCGTCCACGCCGTAGCGGCCGTCGCCGTGCTTCACGGGCACCGCCGTGACGCGCACCCCGTCGCGCTCCACGCTCTGCCACTCGCCGAGCGAGACGACCTCCTTGAAGCGCCCCTTCGGCACGAACCGCGCCACGCCGGGCGGCGTGGCCACGGCCGCCGTCGGGCTCAGGCGCTTGAGCGAGCGCTTGTCGAGGTGGTCGAAGTGTCCGTGCGACACGAGGATCCACGAGACCGGCGGGATGGCGGCGAGGTCGATGCCCGGCGTGACCTTGCGCCGCGCGAGCAGGCCCACGCGATCACTGAAGTTCGGATCGGTGATGATCCACTTGTCGCCCATGGCCACCAGCACCGTGGCGTGGCCGACCCAGTAGGCCCGCAGGCCCGCGACCGCCGGGGGCTCGGCCGGCGCTCCGACCGAACTCGCCGGTGCTCGAGCCGCCACCACCGGCAGGCTCGACGGCACGGCCGGCGCGCTCGCCGCCGCGCTGGCCGGGGCCCCGGGCGCCACTGGCCTGGGCGTCGGCGCCACCGTGGGCCCGCTGCACGCGATCGCGGGCACGCTCGTCAGCAGGAGCGCCAGGCACAGCCCGCGCCGCCAGCCGCCTGGAAGGGTCATCATTCGTGAGTGTAACAGGCCAGCCGCCTCCCGCCTTCCCGGGCGGCCCTAAATACCCTTGACAGCCTCGACTCCTCGACTATATTGGGCGCCGCTTCACGGTGATGCGGGGTGGAGCAGCCTGGTAGCTCGTCGGGCTCATAACCCGAAGGTCGCAAGTTCAAATCTTGCCCCCGCTACTCTGGAAACAAGAGGCCCTGTCAGGACTTACCTGACGGGGCCTCGGCCTATCTGGGGGGCTGTTTCCTCAACTTCGACCAAATCTCGACCAAGGCGGTGGTCCTGGAGCCGCTGCACTGCCTCCCTCACATCGTCCTCCTCGACGATGTTGTAGCGGTCGAACACCGCCCTGGTCTTGTGCCCGGACATCTTCATGACCACCGACTCGGGAGTGCCCGACCGGCGAAGCTCCGTGATGGCAGTGCGTCTCAGGTCGTGGACGATGATGCCCCCGTCCACGCCACAGACCACCCCTGCCTTGGTACAAGCTCTCCGCCACGGCTTGCGGATGTCGCAGTAGGGCTTCCCCGTCGCCGGGTTCACGAAGACGTACTCGCTGTGCAGCGACACCGGGAGTTGCTTGAGCGCCTCGATGCAGCGGTCCGTGAGGTAGATGATCCGGTG
>JACRCY010000082.1 GCA_016218785.1 Deltaproteobacteria bacterium | reverse complement strand
TGGGACAAGCTCACGCTCTTCCTCCGTCGGCCAGGCGCGCCCCTCGACAACAACGTCACCGAGATGGTCTTGAAGATGGCGATCCGGCACCGCAACAACTCGCTCTTCTTCAAGACGCCGCACGGCGCCGAGGTGGGCGACATCTGCATGTCGCTCATCGAGACGGCGGTCCTCTGCGGCGAGAACGCTTTCGACTACCTGACCGAGATCCAGCGCCACGCCAAGGCCGTAGCGGCCGATCCTGCGGCTTGGCTGCCCTGGACCTACAGGGCCACGCTTGCCAGGCTCGCCGCAGCCGCGCCCCCAGCCGCGGTCTCGCCTGCCACCAAGCCCATCACCCCCACTGGTCGAGCCCCGACCGCACCGGCGTGTCGCTGGGCGCCACCGCCGCCGACTGCGATGCCGCCCGGCGGCATGGCACGCACTTCGCCCACGCCGATCCTGCGCTCGCCGCCAGCGGACTGACGGCTACCGCCCTGCCGCTCCGCGGTGCGACCACGGACCCGCCCCTCGACCGAGGGGATCGCCTCGACCGCTGCCGCGCCCTCGGCGGGCGCCGTCTCACACGCTCGCCGGAAGCACACAGATGACGGTAGCGTTGCCGTACGAGGCCGCTGCGCGTCCTAGCTCTCGCTGCCCCTCGGCTTCCTACAATTCGCCCTGCTGCCGCATCATCGCCGCAACCTGACGCGCGGGAGCGTTCCCGTCGAGATAGCCAAGGGCATGGCACATTCCGTACCACCTGCCCGAAGGGTCTTGCCGCCAGCCCGTGATCACGCCCCGAGGGATTGCCGCCGGCAACTCCGGCCCCCCCAGTTCCGTCCCGATCAACACGTACACCATCAGCATTCCCTCGTGGGGGGCGTCGCCACGGATTCTGACCCAATAGGCCTTCTGCCTGCCTGCCTCAAGCGTCGTGAGGGTCACCGCGGGCCAGAAACCCTGGCCGGCCGTGCACTCCGTGATGAAGCTCGCAAACGCCTCAGTGAAGCCCGCCGGGGCGGTCGGCGCATCGGAGCCGCGACCACAGGTTGGACAGCGCGGCGCACTCCAGTTGGCTATGGCGTGCGCAAGGGCAGTCTTGACATCGAGACCCTTAGCTCGCGCCGACTTTTCGAACTGTTCCATCAGCCGCGGGTCGAGGGGGAGTGCAAGCGTGTCGTCACTCATGGTGTCACCGTCGCTTCCTTGTGCCTTCAGTAGCAGGCGCTCTCCGGTTCCGCGGCCGGCTCGTTCTCGATATCGGCAAACCACGTCTTCTTGAGGAAGGCGCTGACCTGCTCGTCGCTCGGGCGTGCCGCAGCCTGCAGCGCAGCCCGGGTCTTCTCCAGATCCCGACGTACATCAGCTTGGGCGGCCTCCATGGTCTGGAGGGCGAGGCGTAGGAGCGTGCTCGCCACCTGGCCCGGCGTCGGACGCGCTTCTTCGTCCGCAAGGGACCGCGCGATCCGCTGCAACCGCTGCCAGTCGAGATCGGCAAGCGGAATCTTCTGACGGCGCCCGGCGTCCTCCAACGCGGGACGTCCACCCCGCGAGGCGAGGCGGCGCGAGATCTCCTGGCGCAACGCCAGGAGCGTGAGGGGATTGGCGTCGGTGATGCGCGGCGTGGGCGGCACCTCCGCGCCCAGCGCACTCGCCACCTGCTCCGGCGCGACCCGCTGCAACGTGCGGCTGCTGCTGTGGACCTTCGCGGCCGTCTTGCTCGTGAGCTTGATGCGCTTCATGGTATCTCTTCCTGGAAGTCCGTAACCCGAATCAGATTGCCATCGAACTCGACCACGACCTCCCCTTGATTCGTTTCCCGACCTAGCCGGCGCACGAACTTGCGGAGGTCTGGGAGCAAGCCAACGAACGGGTCCGGCTGAACGAAGGTGTAGACAAGAACCGGCCGTTCCCACACCACCGTCGCAGTCGACTTGTTGAGCCAGGTCCCCTCGACTGGCGGCATGATGGTTGCCCCGCCACCCATCTGCGTGAGGAGCTTGGCGGCTTCGAGTACCCATCGGCGTTGGGTCCCGAACTCGACACCATCCTTGTCCTTGTCGTGGATGTACAGAGTGAGCCGCTGGACCGACGTCGTCTCGTCGGCCCCGAGGGCCCCACCCAGGTCCAGTACAAGCTCCTCGTTGCTTTCGTCCACGGCTCGCTGTCTCCCAGTGGAATTATGGGCCTATAAGCAGTATGCGCTTACGGGCCCAGAAGTCAAGGGCTGTCGGCACTCATTGCCGCCGCGCCAGCTCGGACCAGGTCAGACGGCAGGCGCGACCGGGATCGTCCGGGCCGACGAGGGCGGCGTCGGGCGCGTCGTCGTGCTCGTACTGCTGCAGATCAACAGCTCCTACACGGTCGGCAGCCGCCTGCCCATCCAGGTGCAGTAGGCCTCGGCCGCCTCGTGGCTGGCGAGGGTGGACATGGGGTACTTCGCCAGTCTCGGGTCGGCGAGATGGTATTGCTCGTAGAAGTCCCCTCCACCGCCGTGGGTTTCGTCGGGACACACGCCCGCGTTGAAGCACGCCAGGTACTGCTCGTTGGTAACAGCGTAGCGGTCGATGAAGAACGGCGACAGAGTCACCGCGTGTGCAGGCGTGAAGTCCGTTGGCGGGGGATTGCCGGGGCCACAGTTGTTGTTTCCAGTGACCGGGTCGATGCAGCCGCCGTCGGGGACCGGCGGCTTGGGCGGCAGCGTGACGCGCATTCGCGCTTGACGCGACTCCGGGCCCCTAGCGAGCATCGCGTCACTTCACGGACACGGGGCGCCAACGCGAGGAGGGACGACGGTCATGGCCAAGGTTCGCGACACCAAGCCGGCGAAGAAGTTCGACCAGATCACCCAGGTGGGGCTCAAGGCGCACGCCCTGGCCACGGAGCACTTCGCGGTCCTCGCGGAGCGCCTCGCGGCGGGGACGGTCGACGGCCTGGCGGCAGATCTCGCGCGCCTCGGCGCGCTGGTCCCCGGCGCCCTGGCGGTGCGCGCCGACGCCCACGCGGCGACCGCCGCGCAGGACCAGGCGCTGGCCGCGGGCTACGAGCGCGTCACCGCCGTGCGGACCGCGGTTGCGCGCACGGACGGGCTCGAGGCGGCGGCCCGCAAGGCCTACGCCGTCGGCAACCGGACGAACCCGCACGTGGTCAAGGACGTGAAGGCGGCCCTCGACCTCATCATCGCGCGGGCCGAGGCGAACCCCGAGGAGGCCCGCCGGGTGGGGCTGCTCACCGCGGACCTCGCGGCGATGAAGGCGGACTCGGCCGGGGTCACGGGTGCGGACGACGTCCAGGAGCGGAAGCGCGCGGCCGCGCCCTTGACCACGAAGGAGCGCAACCGCACCGCGAGCCGCGTCCTCGCCGGGGTGGACCGCATCGCGGGCGCGGGTGTGCTGCACTTCGCGCGCGAGGCCGCGGTGCGCGCCCGGTTCGAGGCGCTCATCGGCGCCGGCAACCCACGTACCCGCCGCGCCCCCGCCCCGCCCGCGCCGCCCCCGCGCTGAAGGCGTCGACGCGCGATCCAACCCGGCGGCCAGTAGCGGTGCGCGCCGCCCGCCCCTTTCGCTTGACGTTGCTCGTCGGGCTGTGCTAACGAATGCGCGCCCCTTCGAGCCCTGCACGGCGCTGACATGCACCGATCACGCAGGGCCTGGCCGGGGGACCACGACTCTGGAGAAAGGGCAGCATGTACGGCGCCTTGGCACTCGCTGTTGCCGCCTCCGACGACGTCCCGCTCATCGACATCGATCACACCCTCTGGATCCAGCTCGGCATCTTCCTGCTCCTCTTGCTCTTCCTCAGCAAGGTGGTCTTCGGACCCTACCTGAAGCTCAGGGAAGCGCGGGAGAAGGGGATCGAGGGCGCGCGCGGCGAGGCCAAGAACATGCAGCAAGGCGCCGCGGAGCGCGTCGCCGACTACGTGGCGCGGCTGCTGCAGGCGAAGCAGCGCGGCGCCGAGGGGCGGGCGCGGCTCCGCGCCGAGGGCGCCGACCGGGAGCGCGAGGTCCTGACCCTCGCGCGCACCGAGACGACGCGCTCCGTGGACGCGGCCCGGGCGTCGCTGCAGCAGGAGGCGACGAAGCTGCGCGCCGAGATGGCGTCGCGGGTGGGCGAGCTGGCTGCGGCCGTGGCCCGGAAGCTGCTCGGGAGGGACGTGCAATGAGGTCGCTTTGGGCAGCGCTGGCGCTCGGGGCGGTGCTCGTCCTCGGCGGGGGCACGGCCACCGGCCAGCCTGCCGGCCAGCCTGGTGCCGGGGGCCCGGCCAAGGCCGGCGCCCTCCGGCCGCACCGGGCGGGCCTGCCCAAGGCCCGCCCGGCGGGCGCGCCCCACGCGAAGGGTGCGCTCCACGGCAAGGGGGCGGCGCATGCCAAGGCCGCGCCCGGCGGCGGCCACGGCGGCGGCCACGCCGTCCACGTCAACTGGTACCGGGCCAGCCCGCCGCCCGGGGAGAGCCAGCCGTTCCTCGCGACCCTCTTCAACTTCATCGTGCTCGGGCTCCTGCTCGGCCGCTTCGGCTACCCGCCCATCCGCGACTTCGTCAAGGCGCGCCACGAGACGATCAGCAAGGACCTCGCCGACGCGCAGCGGCTGCGCGCCGAGGCCGAGGCGCGGCTCAAGGAATACGAGGCGAAGATCGCCAACCTCGACCACGAGATCGCCACGCTGCTCCAGGGGATCCGCGCGGAGGGGGAGGCCGAGCGCGCCCGCATCATCGCGGCCGCCGACGAGCAGGCGCAGCGCCTGCGCCGCGACGCCGAGTCCACCATCGCCCAGGACATGAAGCGCGCGCGCCACGAGATCGAGCAGGAGGCCGTCACCGCGGCCATCGGCACCGCCGAGCGGATCCTGCGCGAGCGCATCACCGACGCCGATCAGCGCGGCTTCGTGGAGCGCTACCTGGTGAGCCTGGCGACCGAGGCCCCCGGCGCGACCCCGACCCCGCCGGGACGAGGTGCCGCATGATCGTCGGCAGCATCGCCCGCCGCTACGCCAAGGCGCTCCTCTCCCTGGGGCTCGAGGACCAGAGCCAGGAGGCGCTGGCGCGACAGCTCGACGAGCTGGCCCACACCCTCGGCCAGAGCGCCGAGCTGCGCGAGGCCCTGGGGAACCCGATTTTTCCGCTGTCGGAGCGCAAGGCGACCATGGAGGCACTCTGCACCCGCCTCGCGCTCACCCGCATCGTGCGCAACTTCGTGATGCTGCTGCTCGAGCGCGGCCGCGTCCTGGCGCTGCCCGACATCGCGCGCGAGCTCGGCGTCATGGTGGACGCTCACGCCGGGCGCGTGCGCGCGCTGGTCACCTCCGCCACGCCGCTCGGCCCCGACCTCGAGGCGCGCCTGCGCGTGGCGCTGGAGAAGCGGCACGGCAAGAAGGTCCTGCTCGAGAAGCTGGTCGATCCGACCCTCATCGGCGGCCTCGTGACCGAGGTCGGCGATGTCACCTGCGACGGCTCCATCCGCTATCAGATGGAGGCCCTGAAGGCCGCGTTGCTCCCCGCGGGCTAGCGGCGCGAAGCGGTCACTCCCGAGGCGCCAGGCCACCCGAGGCCAAGAAGGTCGAAGCCATGGAAATCCGAGCCGAGGAAATCAGCCAGATCATCCGCAAGCAGATCCAGGACTACGACCAGCGGGTCGCGGTCATGGAGACCGGCACCGTCCTCACCGCGGGTGACGGGATCGCGCGCGTGTACGGGCTGCAGTCGGCGATGGCCGGGGAGCTGCTCGAGTTCCCGCACGGCGTCACCGGGCTGGTGCTCAACCTGGAGGAGGACAACGTCGGCTGCGCCCTCCTCGGCCACTACGAGTCGATCCGCGAGGGGGACCGCGTCAAGCGCACCGGCAAGATCGCGCAGGTCCCGGTCGGCGACGCGATCGTCGGCCGCGTGGTCAACGCCCTCGGCCAGCCGGTCGACGGCAAGGGGCCGATCGGCGAGGGCGCGCAGCGACCGAGTCCGGCGGCCGCCGGCCTCGCCGCGGCCGCCGCCGGGTCCGGTGGCGCCAAGGAGTTCCGCAAGGTCGAGATCAAGGCCCCCGGCATCGTCGCGCGGCAGCCGGTGCGCGAGCCGCTGCAGACGGGCCTCAAGGCCATCGACTCGATGATCCCCATCGGCCGCGGGCAGCGCGAGCTGATCATCGGCGATCGCCAGACGGGCAAGACGGCGGTCGCCATCGACACGATCATCAACCAGAAGGGGCAGGGGGTCTACTGCTTCTACGTGGCCATCGGCCAGAAGCAGTCGACGGTCGCGCAGGTGGTCGACAAGCTGCGCGAGTACGGCGCCATGGAGTACACGACGGTCATCATGGCCGGCGCCTCCGAATCGGCCCCGATGCAGTTCCTGGCGCCGTACACCGGCGTCACCATGGGCGAGTTCTACCGCGACAGCGGCCGCCACGCCCTCTGCATCTACGACGACCTGACCAAGCAGGCGCAGGCCTACCGCGCCCTGTCGCTCTTGCTCCGGCGCCCGCCGGGCCGCGAGGCGTACCCGGGCGACGTCTTCTACCTCCACTCGCGGCTGCTCGAGCGCGCCGCCAAGATGTCGGATCGCGACGGCGGCGGGTCGCTCACCGCGCTCCCG
>JACRCY010000081.1 GCA_016218785.1 Deltaproteobacteria bacterium | reverse complement strand
CACGTCGGCGTAGCGGGCCGCGAACATCTCCGGGCGCACGCTCGCCTGCGCCGCCGCCACCTCGGCGGCGCTCGGCCAGAGGTCGCGCAGGAGGACCGGGCGTCCGTCGTGCCCCGCGCCCACGGGCTCGTGGTCCCACTCGATGTCGATGCGGCCGGCCAGCGCATAGGCCACGACCAGCGGCGGCGACATGAGGTAGTTGGCGCGGACCTCGGGGTTGATGCGCCCCTCGAAGTTGCGGTTCCCGGAGAGGACCGAGGCCACCACCAGCGACCCCCGCCGGACCGCGGCCGACACCGCGTCCGGGAGCGGGCCGCTGTTGCCGTTGCACGTCGTGCACCCGTAGCCGACCAGGTGGAACCCCAGCCGTTCCAGGGAGTGCATCAGGCCCGCGCGCGCGAGATAGTCGGTGACGACCTGCGAGCCCGGCGCCAGGCTGGTCTTGACCCAGGGCCGCACCCGCAGGCCGCGCTTCACGGCCTTCTTCGCGAGCAGCCCCGCCGCCACCATGATCGAGGGATTCGAGGTGTTGGTGCAGCTCGTGATGGCGGCGATGACGACGGAGCCGTGGGTCAACGCGGCGCGCTCCCCACCGAGGTCGACGTCGACGCGGGACTCTGGCGCGGCCCCGGGCCCGAGCAGGCCCGGGAGCGCCTCGCGGAAGCCCGCCGCGGCTCGCCCCAGGGGCACGCGGTCCTGCGGTCGCCGCGGCCCGGCTACGCTCGGCGCGACCGTGCGCAGGTCCAGCTCGAGGGTGTCGCCGTAGCGCGGATCGGCGGCGCCCTCCTTGTGGAACAGCCCCTGCTCCTTGAGGTAGGCCTCGCACAGGCGCACGCGCCACTCGGGCCGCCCGGTGAGCCGGAGGTAGCGCAGCGTCTCGGCGTCGACGGGGAAGAGGCCGCACGTGGCGCCGTACTCCGGGGCCATGTTGGCGATGGTGGCGCGGTCCGCGAGCGGCAGGGACCGCAGGCCCGGGCCGAAGAACTCGACGAACTTGCCGACCACGCCCTTCGCGCGGAGCAGCTGCGTGACGGTGAGGACGAGGTCCGTGGCGGTCGTCCCCTCGGGGAGCTCCCCCTTGAGGCGGAAGCCGACCACCGGGGGGATGAGCAGCGAGAGCGCCTCGCCGAGCAGGGCCGCCTCGGCCTCGATGCCGCCGACGCCCCAGCCGAGCACGCCGAGACCGTTGATCATGGTCGTGTGCGAGTCGGTGCCGACCAGCGTGTCGGGGTAGGCCTGCGGCGCCTCACCCTCGGTGGTGAAGACCACGCGCGCCAGGTGCTCGAGGTTCACCTGGTGGCAGATGCCGGTCGACGGCGGCACCACGTGGAAGTTGCGGAACGCCCGCTCGGCCCAGCGCAGGAAGACGTAGCGCTCGCGGTTGCGCTCCATCTCGATGGCGGAGTTGCGGGCCATGGCGTCGGCGGCGGCGAAGTGGTCGACCTGGACCGAGTGGTCGATGACCAGCTCCGCCGGGAGCAGCGGGTTCACGGCCGCGGGGTCACCCCCGAGACGCCCCACGGCCGCCCGCATGGCGGCGAGATCGACCACGGCGGGCACGCCGGTGAAGTCCTGCAGCAGCACGCGGGACGGCCAGAAGGCGATGTCGTGGGCCGGCACGGCGTCGGGCTGCCACCGGCACAGCGTCTCGATGTCGGCCGGGGTGACCTGCACCCCGTCCTCGGTACGCAGCAGGTTCTCGAGGAGGATGCGCAGGGAGTAGGGGAGCTGGCCGACCGGGTAGCCGGCCCGCTCGAGGGCGTCCAGGCGGTGGATCTCGAAGCTGCGGTCGCCGATCCGCAGGGTGGCGCGACTGCCGAACGTGTTCGTGCTCATGGTGGGGTATTATGTAGCTGTGGTTTCCGCTCCACGCCAGCCGGGCGCCGCGCACCCCGGTGGCGTCGCGGCACGCGAAAGGTGACGACTCCATGGAGGACATCACGATCCGCATCCGGACCGGCGCGGTCCACGTCCAGCACGCCACCTGCCCAGCGGGCTGCTCGCTGATGGCTCCCGACGTGTCGATCGGCGGGTTCCCCTCGATCCGGGTAACCATCGCGTTCGGCAGCGAGCGCGGTCAGCTCTACCTCGACCCGGGCTACGGCAGCTTCCAGCACCAGACGGGCCTCACCATCCCGCCGCGTACCGTCGTCGAGATGTCCTGTCCGACCTGCGGCGAGTCGCTCGCGCAGGACGAGCCGTGCGCCGACTGCGGCGCGCGCACCTTCCGCCTGAGCCTGCCGCAGGGTGGCACCATCACGGGCTGCCTGCGCGCCGGCTGCCACCGCCACAAGCTGGAGCTCGCGGACCTCGACGGCGACCTGCTCAGGCTCTACGAGCGGGACAAGCGGATCATCCTGTAGGTCGCGGCCGCGCCCGCTGGGCCTCAGGTCGGCCCGAGGGCCATCCGGAAGTCCACGACCGTCGCGCCGTGACCCCGCTCGTGCACCAGACAGGGGTTGAGGTCGACCTCGCGGATCTCGGGCAGCTCCGCCACCAGGTGGGAGACGGTCCAGATGATTCGCGCGAGCGCCTCGACGTCGGCCGGCGGTCGGCCGCGCACGCCGTCGAAGACCCGGGCGGCGCGCAGCTGGCGACACATGGCGCGCGCCTCGTCCAGGGTCACGGGCGCGAGACGCATCACGGTGTCGCGCAGCACCTCGACGAGGATGCCGCCCAGGCCGACCACGACCAGGGGGCCGAACGTCGGATCGCGCACGGCCCCGACGATGACCTCGATGCCAGCAGGCGCCATCTGCTGCACCAGCACCCCCTCGCCCTCGCCGAAGGGCCCGAAGCGTCCCGCCAGGTCGGCGACCGCGGCCTCGAGCTCAACGCGGTCGGCGAGACCGAGCGACACGCCCTTGGCCTCGGTCTTGTGGACCACGCACCTGGACACCACCTTGGCCACGGCCGGGAGCGGCTGCTCGGCGGGGAGGTCCGCCGCCGCGCGCACCAGCACCGCGTGCGGGACGGTGAGCCCGGCCTGGGCCAGCAGCGAGGCGCCGTCGCCGAGGACGACCCGCTCGCCGCGGGCGACGAGCTTGCGCACGGCCGTCACCGCGCCGCCCAGGGACGGACGCGCCGCGTTGACGTCGGGCGCCGGTCGCGTATCGAGCCGCCACTTGGAGCTCAGCGCCTGGAACGTATCCTCGATGGAGGTGAAGAACGGCACCGAGTACAGCTCCTTGACGAGCGCGGTCTCGGCCTCGTCGGCGAACAGCACCAGCGCCACCGGCTTCTGGTGGCGCTGCGCGACCTCCTCGGCCCTCGGCACCAGCCGGCGCGACTGCTCGGCGCCGAACTCCGAGAAGTACTCGTGGATGAAGACCACGGCGTCGATCGTGTCGAGGGCGGCGGCGCGCTCCATGATGTTGGCGTAGACGTCGAAATCGAAGAGGTCGCCGAGGTCCAACGGGTTGCCGCGCCGGATGACGGAGGTGGCGTACGACCCGCTGATGGTGGAGAGGAAGTCCGGCGGGAACTCGGGCAGCTCCAGGCCGGCGTCGGCGGCGGCGTCGGCGGCGATGACGGCGTGGCCGCCGGAGCGGGAGATGAGCGCCACGCGGCGCCCCTTCATCGGCGGCAGCGTGCAGGCCTTGATGTGGGCGATCATGTCACGCGTGGTCGCGACCCGCACCGCGCCCGCCTGCGCCAGGGCGGCCGTCAGCACCGCGTCGTTCTGCGCCAGGGCCGCGGTGTGGGAGAAGGCGATGCGCTGGCCCAGCGACGTGCGGTTCGACTTCTGCACCAGCACCGGCTTGGGGCACTCGCGGATGGCGTCGTACAGGGCCCGGCCCCGGCCGATGCTCTCCAGGTAGAGGGCGATGACGCCGGTGTCGGGGTCGGCGGCGAAGGCGCGCACGTAGTCGGCCTCGTCGAGGGAGAGCTTGTTCCCCATGGAGGCGAACCGCGCCAGGCCGACGTGCTCGCTGGCCATCAAGTAGAGGTAGCCCATGCCCACGCCGCCGGACTGGGCGGCCACGCTGACGCTCCCCGGACGGTAGACGCCCCCCAGCGGGACAAAGATGGGCGCGAAGCCCGACCTGGGGACCACCACCCCGAGGCAGTTGGGCCCGACGAAGCGGATGCCGTGCCGGGTCGCCACCTCCTGGAGCTTCTCCTCCAGGCTGGCGCCCTTGTCGCCGAGCTCGCGGAAGCCGCCGCTCTGGATGATGGCGTGCCGGATCCCCTTGCGGCCGCACTGATCGAGCAGGTCGGAGACGATCGACGCGGGCGTCAGGATGACGGCGACGTCGATGTCGTCGGGCAGCTCGTCGAAGGACGTGCGGATGCGGTGACCGTAGAGCAGGCCCGGCTGGCGGCCGAGGAGGAAGATCTCCCCGTTGAAGCGGTAGCGCATGAGGTTGCTGGCGATGATGGCGGCGAAGTTCGAGGCCGCCGCCGAGACGCCGATGATGAGGACGCTGCGGGGAGCGAACAGGGGCTCGAGCACGTGCGCCTCCGGGAAGGTGAGGCCGCTGCCACCGTATCCTGGTGGCATACCGGAGGGCGCCGGCGAATGCAACATCCCAGGGCTCCTTGACATGCTTCTCTCCGAACGCCTAGGCTTCCTACGGATTCGATTGGAGGAGGACGCCGTGCCGAGGGCTCGTCATGGGCTGGTCCTGGGAGCACTGCTGGCGGTGGCCGTGGCCGGGGGGTGGGGTTGCTCCGGCTCCGCGCGCCCTGCCGGCGACACCGGCGACGTCACCGGAACCACGGTGGAGGAGAGCACCTTCGCGCCGGTGGCCGGCGCGACCGTGGAGGTCGGCGGCAAGAGCGCCACCACTGGCGCCGACGGCACCTTCACCGTGGTCGGCGTGGCCAAGGGAGAGCAGAAGCTCACCGTCTCGGCCAGCGGCTACCTGCCGTTCTCGACGACCGTCAGCGTGGACCCGGGGGCCAACGACGTCGGGCAGCTCTGGCTCAAGCGCTCCCAGCAGGACGGTGGCGCGGGCGACGGCGGTGCGGACGACGGCGGTTTCGGCGACGGGCCGCCCCCGGACGGGGCGCAGCACGACGCCGTCCAGACGGACGCGAACCAGCAGGACGCCGTCCAGACGGACGCCGTCCAGACGGATGTGCTGCAGACGGACGTGCTGCAGACGGACGTGCTGCAGACGGACGTGCTGCAGACGGACGTGATCCAGACCGACGTGATCCAGACCGACGTGATGCAGGACACCATCCAGACCGACCTGGGCCAGACCGACGGCCCGGTCATCCTCCAGTGCGGCACGCTCGCGCTCACCGCCACCTCGGTCACGCCGGGGGTGGACTACAACAGCGCCCTCTGGAGCGGGCTCTCGCTGACGGCGCCGCACGCCACGACCCCCTGCGCCTACGGCGCCGCGAGCACCGAGATCGTCTACTGGTTCGACCTCGACCACGTGGCCGACCTGGTGTGGGCGGTGACGCCGAGCGCCGCGTGGAACGTGGTCGCCTACATCCGCAGGGACTGTGACGGTCTCGACAGCACCGGCGGGCTCATCCCGGATCCCGTGTGCGCCGACGTCGGCGGTACGAGCACGCCCGAGAAGGCCGTGTGGCTCGACGCGCAACCGGGCCGGTACTTCTTCTTCGTGGACGGACAGACGGTGAACGACTGGGGCGCGTACGTGGCCCGGCTCAGCTTGCGCGAGATCCACGATGTCGGCCAGACGTGCGACGACGTGACGGCGCGCTGCAAGAGCGGGCTCACCTGCCAGGGGGGCCAGTGCTACGAGCTCCAGGCCTGGTGCGCGACGCTCACCTCGGGGACCCTCGTGCAGGACAACCCGGTGAGCGACACCACGACCGGCGGGACCAGCCACCTGACGTGCGGCAGCAGCGGCCAGGGGCTCGGCCCCGACGATCTCTGGACCCTGACCGCCGGCAGCGCCGGCACGTTCGTGGTCATCGCCACCTCCACCGATCACAACGTCTTCCTCTACTCGACCTCCGACTGCACCTCGTCGGCCCTCGCCGTGAACTGCAGCGGCGGCTCCGCGCGCGAGGCGCACTTCGACGTCGGGCTCCAGGCCGGCGAGACCGTCTACGTGGTGGTGGACGGGTTCAACGGGCAGCAGGGCGCGTACTCGCTCGTCTACCACCAGGTCCAGTTCCGCAACCTGAACGACCCCTGCGACCCGGCGCAGCCGCTCGTCGTCCGGTGCGTGGCCGGCACCTACTGCGACGCGACCAGCCACTGCGCCGCGGTCCAGGACGAGGTGGAGTCCAACAACACGCCCGCGCAGGCCAACGCGGCGGCGTCCGGGCGTCCGATCCGGGGCGCCAAGTCCACCGCGACGGACGTGGACTACTTCTCGATCAGCGCCAACGCGGGCGACGTCATCGTCGCCCAGACGACCGACGGGGCGACCGACAAGTGCGCCGACAACAGCCTCGACAGCAGGCTGCGCATCTTCGGTCCGGATGGGACCACTCAGCTGGCCCTGGGCGAGGACGAGCTCGGGACCTGGTGCTCCTTCGTCGCCACCCGGGCCGCGACCGGCGGCACCTACTACGTGGCCCTCGACTACTACAACGGCGGCGCGAGCACCTTCGACTACACGCTCCACATCTGGGTGCGGACGCCCATTGCGGTGACCGAGGTCGCGACCCCGAACGACGACCCGGCCTCGGCCCAGGCGGTGACGTTGCCGGCCTGGGCCACGGGCGCGCTCAACCCGTCCGGTGGGGACTCCGTCGACTACTTCAAGTTCGACGCCCCGGCGGGTCAGCGCCTCTACGCCACGACCGGCGCCGCTGCCTGCAGCTCCGACGATCGGGTCGGGGTGCTCGCGCCCGACGGCACGACCCTCCTCGCGTCCACGGGCGCCGGGTGCGACGTGGCGGGCTCCCCCGTGGTTCCCGCGGCTGCGACCTACTACGCGCGCGTCACCGGCTCCGCCGCCTTCGGCTACACTCTGCTCGTGATCGCGCTGCCCCAGTGATCGCCCGGAGGTCCTCGTGAACTGTCCACGCTGCGGAGCGCTCCACCAGCCGGGCGCGCCCATGTGCACCGCCTGCGGCACGCCCCTGACGGTGTCGCTCAGCGGCGCGGCGCCGGTGCCGGCGTACGCGGCGCCGCCGCCATACGCGCCGCCGCAGGCCGCGCCCCAGCCGTACGCCGCACCGCAGGGGGCTCCTCCTCCGTACGCCGTGCCCCAGCAGTACCCGCAGGGCATCGGCTATCCGCAGGGCGGCGGCTACCTGCCGGCTGCGCCGGTTCCATACGCTGCGCAACCCGCGGCGCCGAGCCCGTACGACGCGGCCGCCTACCCGTACCTCGCGCCCAAGACGTCGGCGATGGCGGTCATCGGGTTCATCCTGGCGTTCCTCTGCAACTTCGTCGGGCTCGTCCTCAGCATCATCGCCCTCGTCCGGATCAACAACAGCAAGGGCCAGCTGCGCGGGAAGAGCCTCGCCATCGCCGGCATCATCCTCTCGGCGATCTTCTTCGTGGTCGGCATCGTCTACAAGTTCACCAGGTAGGGGCCGCGGGCGCCGCGGACCGCTCGACCGCTCAATTCCCGAAGCCGCCCAGGGCGGTGCGGCTGAACCGCGCCGGTCCCTGGCTGGCCTGGACGGCAGACTGCGAGAAGACCTGGAACGCGCGCCGGATCTCGCTCGCGGAGCTGCCCGGCGTCAGGATCCAGCGGTCCTCGATGCCCATCGACCGGAACACCGCGCGGAAGTCCGTGCGCCCGCCGTCGTCGATGCCCATCGCGGCCACGATGTGCAGCTCGCTCATGAGCAGGTCGCGGACGATCGCGGCCACCTCGCGCGCCGAGCTGCGCGTCGAGTGCTCGTCCGCGCCGTCGGTGAGGAGGAGCGTCACGGTGCGCGCCGGCACACCCGCGTGCGCGAACTCCTGCGCCTTGGCCAGCACCGTCCCCAGGAGCACGACGGTCTGGTCGTAGAGCGGCGTCCCCTGGTCGGGGTCGTAGTTGTGCGAGTCCATGCGCACCGCCTGGTCGAGCGGCACGTACGGGTACAGCACCTGCCCGTTGAGGTAGCGGCAGTGAGTGAGGATCCCGTCGCGCTGCCGGCACCGCAGGAGCGCGTCGAGCACGGCGTTGTGCCCGTCGCGCACCGCCTGCGCGTTGCCGCCGAAGCGGATCGACCCCGAGTCGTCGGGCATCATGGTGACGAGCGTCACCTCGCTGGCGGCGACGTCGTCCACCTTGATGCCGAGCCCGGCCTGGATGCGGGCACCCAGGTCCACGACCGTGAGGGCCTGCAGGGCCTGCGGGGAGAGGATCCCCTCCTCGTGGGCCTTCTGGAACAGCGTCTGCACGTTGACGCCGCTCGTGCTGTCGTTGCCATTGCCGTTGCCGTTGCTCATGGCCTGCCTCCTTCTTCCTACGCGGAACCCTCACAGGGTTCCACACCTCCCGCGATGGGTCCGCGCCGGCGGAGCCGTCGCGTACCCACGCGCTCAGCCTGAAACCAACCCGGGCCAGCCCGTCAGCGCCTCGGTCGACTTCACGAGGTGCATGCCCGCGCCGGCGAACCGCGCGAGCGCGGATTCGGCCTGGGGCGTGAAGTCCGCGACGAAGCCCCCCTTGCCGTCGGGGACCGTGACCGCCGACATGCAGTCGGTCAGGATGTAGACCTTGCGCACCAGCTCGGGATCCTGGCTCAGGATCACGTCGAGCAGGTCGTCGATGGTGCTCTTCACGCAGTGGCTGGCGGCCTGCCCGGCGATGACGACCGCGTCCGAGTCGAGCAGGGTCTTGATGAACCCGGTGTTCTGCTGCCCCAGCGGCTGCCCGTCGTGCCGCGCCAGCACCTCGGGCCGGAGCACCGAGTAGTTCTCGGTGAGCGGGTGGCCGCCCTTCACCTCGACCCACGACTGCGCGCCCCGCGCGAAGGCGTGGAACATGCGCGCCTCGTGGACCAGGCCCGCCAGCGCGTGGCCGTCGCTGCCGAGGACGCAGTGCGGCGGCCAGAGGTAGAGCTTGTACTTGCCGGCGCGCTCGAGCTCCGCGCAGTAGTGCTGCACCTCCTTGAGGAGCCAGGCGTAGTTGCCGTTGCAGAGCCACGCCGCCACCGCCGGGTTGGGGCGGGCCCGGCCGGCCTTGACGTCCTCCGCGGTGATCTCGCGGTACGCCCCCAGCGGCTGGTCGTCGGCGCCGACCCAGAACGACGGGAAGAAGATCTGGTAGGCGAAGTGGGTGTCCATCGTGGTGGTGATGTTGGTGATGGCCGGCAGGTTGCGGTAGACGAACTCCGCCAGGCGGCGGTTGTCGTCGATCGCGCCGCGACCGCTCCGGCCGGCGACGTACAGCGACCCCGCCGGGAAGCAGAAGTCCTTCTGCACGTCGATGAGGAGCAGGTGCAGGGTGTGCTTGTCCGCGGCGCCGGGCAGGACGCCGTGGACGCGGCGCCACTCGGCCGCGGCCGCGAACAGCGCCTGCTGGTCGGGCCGGTACTCCCAGCGCTCCGCGTTGCGGGGGTCGTAGAACTTCGGAAGCGGCAGCTCCTTGGTGGGTTTCATCCGGGGCCTCCTTCCTTCAGGCGCGGTCGCTGGCGCGCTCGCGTCGATCATCAGGCGCGGTCGCTTGGGCGCTCCCGCGCCATGGGTCATTGCAGCTTCAGCAAGTGAATCTCCTGCGCATCGATCACGTAGAGCCCATCGGCGCCGGCGACCAGCCGGCACCCGGCGTGGACGAACGGCTCGGTGTCCGGGAACTCGCGCGTCACCTGGAGCGTCGCAACCGCGGAACCCTCACAGGGTTCCGCACCTCCCGCGACGGGTCCGCGCCGGCAAAGCCGTCGCGTACCCACGCGCCCCTGCGGCTCGACGCGCACGACGCCGGCGTCGGTCGGGCACAGCAGCATGCGGCCGGCGGCCGCGTGACCGCCCACGGCACCCAGCCACGAGCCGTCGCCGGCCTCCGCCTCGGCGGCGGCCACGGTGGCGCCGGTGGCGTCGATGACCACGCAGCGGTTGAGGACCTTGCCGCCGGCCTCGAGCGACAGGAACAGCCACGCGAGGTCGCCGCCGAACGCGCACGCCGCGCGCACGAGCCGTCCGGGCATCGGCGGCAGCTTCACGCGGTCGTTGATGCCGGGGCGTGCGGCGTCGAAGACGAACGCGAGCGTGAGCTTGCCGGCGCGCGTGAGGCCGAAGCCGAAGCGCGCCCCGCAGAAGACGCGGGTCTGCCCCTGCAGCACCGTCCCGACGAGGTCGCGGCCGAGCCGCCCGTCGCGCCACAGCTGACCGGCGTCGGCCCAGACGGCGCGCGTGCCGTCGCAGTCGAGGGCCGGGGCCCCGTCGCAGCAGTCGACGCTCCGGCGGCTGGCGACCGCGCCGTCGCGCAGCGTGACGACTTCCCCCCCCTTGCCGAGGAGCGTCGTGCGGCCCGCCAGACGCACGTGGAGCTGCGGGTCGAGAGCGCCCTGCATGACCACGGCGCCACTCTCGCGGCGGAAGGCGCCGTCCTCGTGGTAGAGCCAGGCGAGGCCGTCGGCGGCAGAGGCCGCGGCCAGGATCACGCCGCGGGTGCGGAAGATCCGCGTGGCCGTGACCGCGCCGCGCACGACGATCGTCTCCTTGACCGCGCCCTCGGGCACCGGACGGCACGCGGGGCAGAGCGGCCGCGCGTGCTCGAGGCCGCAGGCGTCGCAGCGAGTGAACCGGAGCGCCTCGACGAGCGAGCGCGGGAAGACACCGCGGCGGTCCTGCTCGAAGCGCGCGGACAGCTCGTGCAGCAGGTCGTCGGGCAGGATCTCGCGCGGCAGCGCCGGCTTCGGGTAGCGCACCTCCGGGTGGAACACCGTGATGCGTCGGAGGGGCCGCGCGCCGTGCGGCACCAGCCGCGACGGGTCCTGCGGCCGATACACGCCGCCGTAGGGCCCGACGCACAGCAGCGACTGCATGAGCAGCGCCGCGTAGGCGTACCAGTCGGAGTCGCCGGTGTAGGGGCGGCAGAGCAGCAGGTGCGGGAGCGCCGGATCGCACAGGAGCGGGTCCACGAACCGCTCGGTGAAGACCTGGCAGGGGTAGGGGCCGAACTGGAAGCTGTCCGAGTCGATCAGGTGGACGCATCCGCTCGCGGCAGGGCCGCCCCCAGCGCCGGTGACCAGCACGTTCTGGTCGTTGAAGTCGCCGATGACGACGCCGGCCCCGTGCACCTCCTCCACGATCCGGTGCAGCGAGAGGAGCAGCTCCGCCACGGCGGCGGCGGCCACGCCCTGGCGCCGGAACGCGGGCTCGGCGTAGCGGGCGAACGGCTCGGCCGCCGCGACGAGGCGCATGGTGTAGCCGAGGATGGGCGAGCCGCCGCGGCCCGTGACCAGCTCCTCGGGAGCGACCACGGCCGCCGGCAGGCGCGGGAACTCGCGGAGCTTGGTCTGGTGGAGCGCGAGGCGCATGAGCGCGCCGCGCTGCTCGTCGGGGCTGCCGGCGTAGTCGGGATGGTCCGCGCCCTTGAAGAGCTTGAGCGCCCTGCCGTTGCCGAGGTCGAAGATGTCGGCCTCGCCCCCCTTGCCGAGGGCGTGCGCGGGGTCGAGCCGCACCTGCCGGCCGCTCACCCAGACGCGCATTGCGCCTCCCCCGATTCCCCGGCCGCTGCGTCCATCGGCGCACGGCGCACGACCACCAGCGTGGCGTCGTCGGCGAGGCCCGGGCCCCCGGCGCCCGGCCGCGCCAGCACCGTCAGGCGGCGGCGCACCGCGTCCGGGTTCGCGAAGCAGCGGTCGTCGGCCCAGAAGTCGTCGAGCGGCTGCCGGTCGCTCAGGTCGGCCGCGCCGTCTGAGCCGACGAGCAGGCTCTGCACCGCCTCGACCGGCCCTACCGCCTGCACCACGAACCGAGGTCCGTCCTCCTCGAGGAGCCCGTAGGCCAGGTAGGGCGGCTCGTTGTCGGGGAAGGGGCCGAGGCGCGTCGCGGCGCCGTTCACGACGACGAGGCCGTCGCCCACGGAGAAGAGGACGGCCCGCTCGGGCCCCAGCGCCGCGCCCACGATCGTGAACAGGAAGAACTCCTCCACGGTGCGCCTGAGGTCGCCGCCCATGGCGCGCGCCAGCCGGGAGACCTCGCCGAGCACCGCGCCGCGAACCTCCGCCCAGAAGTCGTGGCGGCCGAAGTCCACGCCGGCCCCCCCACCCCGGGCCACCGCCGCCGCCACCAGGCGCGCGCCGAGGTGCGCGCCCACCTCGCTGTGGCGTCCGCTCGAGCACCCGTCGCAGACCACGGCGACCAGCGCGTCGTCCCCGTCGACCCAGGCGAAGGCGTCCTGGTTGCCGCGGCCGAGCACCGCGTGCGCCCGCCCCGTCACCGACCCGCCAGCAACCTGGAAGCCGTGCATTTCCGTCCTCCACCGCCTCAGAGCTCGAAGCTGAAGCCGCGGCGCTTGAGCTGCTCGTAGCGCTTGCGGTCGAAGCGGTAGAGCCGCGCCGCCCGGTGCGCCACGTCGCGCTCGACCTCGTCGAGCTCGACGAGCAGCTCCATGCCGAGGATCTTCTTGCGGAAGTTCCGCTTGTCGAGCTCGCGCTCCAGCACCGTCTCGTAGAGCGTCTGCAGCTGCGACAGCGTGAACTTGGGCGGCAGCAGGTCGAAGCCGATGGGCTCGTAGGTCACCTTGGCCTTCAGCCGCCGCAGGGCCACCTCGAGGATGTGGTCGTGGTCGAAGGCGAGGGCGGGCGCGTCGATGACCGAGAACCACGCGGCGTCGCGGGCATCGGTCGCGGCCTGCACCCCGTGCTCGGTGAGCTTGCACAGCGCGTAGTAGGCGACCGACACGACGCGCTCCCGCGGGTCGCGGTCGGGCTCGCCGAAGGTGTAGAGCTGCTCGAGGTAGACGGCGGTGACGCCCGTCTCCTCCTCCAGCTCGCGGCGGGCGGCCTCGTCGAGCGACTCGCCCGGACGCACGAAGCCGCCCGGGAGCGCCCACCTCCCCTTGAACGGCTCCAGGTCGCGCTGCACCAGCAGCACCTTCAGATCGCCCTCGTCCAGGCCGAAGACCACGCAGTCCACGGTGAGGGCCGGTCGGGGATGCTCGTAGGTGAAGGTCACGGGCTCGCCTCCTTCTTTCGTGTCATTTCTACACCAAGCTTAGTGTCAGTCAAACACTATGTCAAGAGAGGAATCCGGTGATCTTCACAAGTCGTTGCCATGGCAGGACTTCCGGCGCGCGGGGAGGATGCCTCCGGCAGCCGCGCGGCAGGTCGCCGGGGCGTCTCGTGGAAGGGGCGCATTGCCGCGGCCAGCGGAGGTGCCGTATCATGGCCTCGAGGCGGGCCCTGGGCGGGTCCGCCTGCCCAGAGGGGTGGGCCAGAGGGCACGACCATGAGGAGCGCGCGCATGAGGGCCGCAGGTCTCGCGCTCGTCGTCTGCCTGGGCGGCGCGTGCGGCGGCGGCGCCGCGCACCCGTGCGAGCTCGGGCAGGATATCGCCTGCACCGGGCCGGCGGGCTGCGCCGGCGTCCAGACCTGCGCGAGCGACGGGTCCGGGTATGGCCCCTGCCGCTGCGCGACGTCCGACGCCGGCCTCGACGCCCCCGCGGATGATGCCGCCCCCACGCCGGACGGCGCCGCCGACGGTCCCGGGCTCCCGGCGGACGCGCCCGCGACCGACGCCGCGGTCGACGCCGCCGCCGACGCGAGCCCGACGGGCTGCCCTGTCGAGATGGTCGCGGTCCCGCTCGCCAACCTGTGCGTCGACCGGTACGAAGCGTCGCCGGGGACGAGCGGAGCGGCGGCCTCGATTGCCGGTGCCTTGCCCTGGACCGGCGTCAACTGGGACGAGGCGCAGGCAGCGTGCGCGGCGGCCGGCAAGCGCCTGTGCACCGGGGCCGAGTGGTCGTCGGCGTGTCGCGGGCCGGCCCCGGGCCTGAGGTTCCCCTACGGCGACACCTACGACGGCAACGCCTGCAACGGGCACGACCACGGCGTCGACGCCGCGGTGCCCACGGGGAGCCTGAGCACCTGCCAGGGCGGATACGCCGGGCTCTACGACCTGAGCGGCAACGTCTCGGAGTGGACCACAGCGTGCTCGTCGAGCTTCTGCAACCCGTCCGGGGGGTCCTTCCTCGACGGGCAACTCGCGCTCGCGTGCGGTTCGGCCGGCTTCGTCATGCCGACCACCCGTGCCTCCAGCATCGGGTTCCGATGCTGCCGCGCACCCTAGACGCCGTGGCCGGGGACGCGCGCATGCTCACGGGCGTCGCGACGAGCCGTGCGGTCCACCCCGCGGGCGGCGCCGCGCTCGTCCTGCTCCTCCTCGGAGCGGCCGCCTGCCAGCCGCGGCTCGTCTCGGGCCAGTACTCGTGCGATGCGAACGACCCGGCCGGATGTCCGCCCGGCTGGAAGTGCCAATGCCGGGGGGCGCCGTGTCAGTGGCGCTGCTACTCCGAGCCCGGCCCCACCTGCGGCAACGGGAAGCTCGAGACGGGCGAGCGGTGCGACGGGGCCGAGCTGGGCGGGGAGACCTGCGCCGCGCGTGGCTTCCACGAGGGGACGCTGGGCTGCAGCCCCGACTGCGCCGCCCTCGTCGAGGACGGCTGCTTCGGCCGGTGCGGCGACGGGCAGCGCAACGGTCCGGAGCTGTGCGATGGAGCCGACCTGGGGGGCTACGGCTGCGAGAGCTTCGGGTACTACGGCGGCCCCCTCGTGTGCGCGTCGACCTGCGACGGGTTCGACACGAGCGGCTGCGCCGGCTACTGCGGCGACGGGGTGTTGAACGGCCTGGAGGAGTGCGACGGGCTCGACCAGGGCGGGGAGGCGTGCGTCGACGCCGGCTTCGCCGCCGGCGCGTTCGGCTGTGACGCCCGGTGTCGTCGCACCACCGACCGCTGCTTCGCGCCGGGCTGGCAGGAGCACGACCCGGCGACGTCCGAGTCTCTCCTGGCCGGGTGGAGCAACTCCCCCGCGGACGCCTTCGCCGTGGGGACCAACGGCACGATCCGCCACTACGACGGCCGGGCCTGGCGGCCCATGACGTCGAGCACCATCTGGAGCCTCGCCGGCGTGTGGGGGAGCGCGGCGAACGACGTGTTCGCGGTGGGCCAGAACGGCACGATCCTCCACTACGACGGGAGCGCGTGGAGCTACCAGCAGTCCCTCACGGCGCGCGACCTCGCCGGCGTGTGGGGGAGCGCGGCGAACGACGTGGTCGCGGTGGGGCAGGGCGGCACCGTGCTCCACTACGACGGGACGTCGTGGGGGCCCGTGGACGCCGGGAGCACCGCGTACCTCAGGGGCGTATGGGGGAGCGCGGCCAACGACGTGTTCGTCGTCGGGGACGGCGGCACCGTGTTGCACTACGACGGCGCCGCGTGGAGCCAGATGTCCGCCGGCACGACCCAGTCGTTCTACGCCGTGACGGGGAGCGCGGCGGACGACGTGCTCTGCGCCGGCGGCAGCACGATCCTGCACTACGACGGCGCCGCGTGGACGCGGGTCGACCCGGGGGGCCTGGACTCGCTGCTGGGGATCTGGGGAGGCCTGCGCACCGGCGCCGTCGCCGTCGGCGGCCAGGGCGTCCTGCGGTACGACGGCGGCACCTGGGCGCAGGCGGCGGGGATTGGCGTGCGCACGGCGAAGGCGGTGTGGGGGACCTCGGCCACGGACGTCTTCACCGCGGGCGCGGACGGCACCCTCCTGCACTTCGGGGGGACTTCGTGGACGCCGATGCCGGCTGGTACCTCGCAGGATCTCACGGACGTGTGGGGAACCTCGCCCGTGGACGTCTACGCCGTCGGCACCTACGGGGAGATCCGCCACTACGATGGCACCTCGTGGGCCGCCATGGGCTCGGACACCACGCAAGGGCTCAGGGGAGTGTGGGGGAGCTCGCCCACCGATCTGTACGCCGTCGGCCAGATGGGCACGATCGTGCGCGGCGACGGCGTCACCTGGCACACGGTCATGTCGTCGCCGCTCGACCAGTTCGCCGGAGTGTGGGGCACCTCGTCGAGCGACGTGTTCGCGGTGGGGGCGAGCGGCCGGGTATTCCACTACGAGGGGAGTGCCTGGACCCTGATGACCTCGGGCACCGGCGCCTGGCTCACGGGCGTGTGGGGGAGCTCGGCCGCGGACGTGTTCGCGGTGGGCAACGAGCCCTTCTCGCCCCACGCGGGCTCCATCCACCACTTCGACGGCGCCGCCTGGCGCCCGCTGACCATCCCCCCCACCAACGCGCTCGCGGGCGTGTGGGGGAGCGCCGCCGGCGACGTCTACGCCGTGGGGGAAGACGGCGCCATCCTCCACTACGACGGCGCCGTGTGGACCCGGGTCACGGCGGGGACCACCACGTCGCTCCATGGCGTGTGGGGCGCCTCGGCGTCGGACGTGTTCGCCCTCGGAGCGGACCTGGTCCTCCACTTCGACGGCGCCTCGTGGAGCCCGATGGCGGTCGACGCGAACGGCCTGCGCGCGGGCTGGAGCGCCGCGAGCGATCGCGCGTTCGTCGTGGGGAATGCCGGCGTCGTCCAGACCTTCGCCGCCACCTGGCCCGCGCCGCCGGGCGGCCCCTGCGGCAGCCCGCTCCCGCTCTACTGCGGCAGCGCCGCGCCCTACCACGGCAGCAACGCCGCGCGCCCCGCCCGGTTCGACGGCTACGGCTGCGCGTCGCGGCCCGACACCGGCGCCGAGGTGGTCTACCGCCTCGACGCGCCGCTGTCCGGGCGGATCACCCTGCGGCTGACTCCGCACGACGGTGACCTGGACCTCGTGGTCGTGGGGGGCGGAGACCTGGGCTGCGACCCGGTCGGGCAGTGTCTCGGCGCGAGCCAGACGCCGGGCACGGCGGCGGAGGAGGTGGCGCTCGACGTGACCGCCGGCGGCACCTACT
>JACRCY010000070.1 GCA_016218785.1 Deltaproteobacteria bacterium | reverse complement strand
CGCCGCGGCCGCCGCGGCCGCCGCCGACGTGCGCCCCGGCACGCTGCCGCCCGCGCTGCGGGTGGCGGTCCGCGGCGTGGGCGGGCAGGGCAACCTCTTCCTCGGCAAGGTGCTGGCCGAGGTGGCGCAGCGGTGCGGGTTCTCCCGGATCATCAAGGGGGAGACGCACGGCATGGCCCAGCTCGGCGGCGCGGTCGTCTCCACCTTCGCCTGCGGCGCGGTGCACTCGCCGGTGCTCGCGCCCGCGTCGGTAGACGCGCTCGTCGTGATGGAGATGTCGGAGGTGCTGCGGCCGCACTTCCTCGACCTGCTCAAGCCCGGCGGGGTCGTGCTCCTCAACCGCCTGAGGTTGGTCCCGGTGGGCGTGAAGGAGGAGGACTACCCGTCGCTGGAGAAGCTCCGCGCACTCCTGGGCCCCTACCGGGTGGTCGAGTTCGACGCGCTCGCGGAGGCCAGCGCCATCGGCGATCTGGCGGGCCGCACCACCAACGTCGTCGCCCTCGGCCTCCTGTCGACCATCCCCCCCTTCGCCGCCATCCCCGCGGCGACCTGGCAGCGCGCCATCCGCGACCTCTCTCCGGGCGAGGGGGCGCGCCGCGGCAACCTCGCCGCCTTCGAGCGCGGCCGCCAGGTCTTGGGTGGTTGAAAGTTGAAGGTCGAAGGTTGAAACTCGAACCCGGTTGACGAGGGAGCGTCATGAAGCGCTACGAGTACCACCGGCCGCGCTCGCTGGAAGAGGCGCTGCGGCTCAAGGGGGCCGACCCCGGCGCGTGCTACGTCGCCGGGGCCACCGACGTGATGGTGCGGGTCCGCGCCGGCGACCTCGCGCCCACGGCGCTCATCTCGCTCCGCGGGGTGCCCGAGCTCCGCGGCATCGACTTCGGCGACGTCGGCCGCGGGGCGCGCCTCGGCGCCGCGACCACGATCGGGGAGATCGCGGCGCACCCGGGCCTCCGCGAGGCCTACCCGGTGCTGGCCCAGGCCGCGGCAGTCCTGGGCAGCGTGCAGATCCGCAACGCCGCCACCGTCGGCGGGAACCTGTGCAACGCCTCCCCCTGCGCGGACACGGCGCCCGCGCTCCTGGTGCTCGGGGCGCGGCTGCGCCTGCAGCGCCCGGGCGGCCACCGCGAGGTGCCGCTGGAGGAGTTCTTCCGCGGCCCGGGCGAGACCTGCCTCGCGCGGGACGAGGTGGTCACACAGGTGCTGCTGGACCCGCCGGCCGCCGGCGCCCGCAGCGCCTATCGCAAGCAGGGCCGCGTGCACATGGATCTCGCCCAGGCGAGCCTCGCGGTCCTGGTCGAGCTGGACGGCGCCACCTGCCGCCGGGCCCTGCTGGCCGCGGGATCGGTCGCGCCCGTGCCGCTGCGCCTGAAGCCGGTCGAGGCGCTCCTTGCCGGGACGCGGCTCGACGAGGGCGTGCTGGCGGAGGCGGGCGCGCTCGCCGCCCGCACGGTCGCGCCCATCACCGACGTCCGCGCCACCGCCGACTATCGCCGCGCCATCGTCGGCGTGTTTCTCCGCCGCATGCTCGCCGACCTGCGTGACGGCGGCGCCCGCCCGGCCAGGAGGCCAGCATGAAGACGGCCATCTCGCTCGTCCTCAACGGGACCGCGGTGGAGACGCTCTGTGCCGCGCATGAGCGCCTGCTCGACCTCCTGCGCGGCCCGCTCGGCCACCCCGGCACCAAGGAGGGGTGCGGCGCCGGCGAGTGCGGTGCCTGCACCGTGCTCGTCGACGGCCGGCCCGTGAACTCGTGCCTCTTCCCGGCGCTCGAGGCCGACGGCCGCGTCGTGACCACCGTCGAGGGCCTCGCGGCCCCCGGCGGCGTGCTCTCGACCCTGCAGCAGGCCTTCGTGGAGCGGGGCGCCATCCAGTGCGGCTTCTGCTCGCCCGGCATGCTCATGGCGGCCACGGCCCTGCTCGCGGCCGACCCCGACCCGGCGGAGCGCACCATCCGCGAGGCGCTCGCGGGCAACCTGTGCCGCTGCACCGGCTACGTCCAGATCGTCGACGCCGTGAAGGTCGCCGCGCAGCGGGTGCGCGGCGCCCCCGCCGGGCCCGCCGGCCTGCCGGCCGCGCCCGCCGCCCCGGGAGGCACCCATGGCTGAGCTGCGCTACATCGGCACCGAGACCCCGCGTCCGGAGGCGGCCGACAAGGCCTCCGGTCGCGCGACCTACATCCACGACCTGCAGCGGCCGGGGATGCTCCACGGCAAGGTCAAGTTCAGCGAGCACGCCCACGCGCGCATCGTCCGCATCGACACCTCCAAGGCCGAGCGGCTGCCGGGCGTCAAGGCGGTGATCACCGCCCGGAACACGCCCGAGGTGCGCATCGGCTTCCTGCGCGACAATTTCGCCCTCAAGGGCGACAAGGTGCGGCAGTTCCGCGACGAGGTCGCGGCGGTGGCCGCCATCGACGCGGAGACCGCGGCCGCGGCCGTCGAGCTCATCCAGGTCGAGTACGAGCCGCTCCCGGCGGTGTTCGATCCGGTCGCGGCCCTCGAGGAGGGCGCGCCGCTGATCCACGAGCGCGACGAGCGCGGCCGCCCCGTGACCAGCAACCGGCTCCCGCTCACCTACCGCCACGACTCGGGCGACCTCGCCGCGGGCCGGCGGGCGGCCCGCCACGTGGTCTCCGGCGAGTACTCCACGCCGCTCATCCAGCAGTGCTGCCTGGGCACCGCCGGCTGCCTCGCGGAGCTCGACGGCAACGGGCACCTGACGATCTGGGCCAAGACGCAGATCCCGTTCCTCGCGCAGCGCGACTTCGTGCGGGCCCTCGCCGACCTGGGCCTCAAGGGGAAGAACGCGCGCGTCATCGTGCCCACCCTCGGGGGCGGCTTCGGCACGGGCCTCGATACGCACGCCTACGAGTACCTCGCGATCCTGCTCGCGTGGCGCACCGGCCGGCCGGTGAAGATCGTCTACTCGCGCGAGGAGGAGTTCGCCTGCCTGTCGCCGCGCCAGTCGGCCCGCAGCCGCATCGAGCAGGGGTGCGACGCGGACGGCCGCCTGACCTTCCGCCACGTCGAGGTGCTCCAGGACAACGGCGCCTACGCCTCGTGGGGGGCGACCTACCCGTCGGTGATGATGCTCCCGGCGACCTCGCTCTACCGCGTCCCGAACGTGCACTTCGAGGCCACGCTGGTCTACACCAACAACACCTACTGCCAGGCCATGCGCGGCTACGGCAACCCCGAGATCACCTGGGGCCTCGAGCAGAGCCTCGACGACCTGGCCGAGGCCCTCGGCGTGGACCCGCTCGAGCTGCGCCTGCGCAACTGCAACGAGCCCGGCGAGGTCACGCCCATGGGGCTCAAGATCACCACCTGCGGCCTGCGCGAGTGCCTCGAGCGCACCGGCCAGAAGCTCGGGTGGCGCGAGAAGCGCGGCGCCGGCCGCCCCGGCCCGGGCCCGCGGCGGCGCGGCGTGGGCCTCGCCTCGCTGGTGCACGTGGGCGGCGGTGGCCGCATCTACCGCTCCGACGCCACCGGCGTGATCCTCAAGTTCGACGACTTCGGCAACGTCAACGTGCTCCACGGCGGCGTGGAGATGGGGCAGGGGCTCCACTCGGTGCTCTCCCTGGCGGTCGCCGAGGCCGTGGGGGTCAGGCCCGAGAGCGTCTTCATCAACCAGACCGACACCGGCACGTGCCCGTGGGACGTGGGCACGCACGCCAGCCGTGGCGCGTTCATGGCCTGTCAGGCGGCCCTGCGCGCCGGCGCGAAGGCGCGGCAGCGCATCTTCGTGCTGTGCGAGGGGATCTTCCCCGAGGAGGCGGAGCGCAGCCTCAAGGCACTCCGCAAGAAGAACCCCGACTACGCGCCGCCGGCGTTCGATCTCCGCGCGGCCGCCCGCCGCGAGAACTTCGAGCTCGAGGGCGGCACGGTCACGATCAAGGGCGCGCCCGTCGAGCCGTGGCTCCGCGTGGAGCTGTCGCGCATCTTGCGGGGTGCGCACTTCCGCGAGCAGGGGGAGATGCTCACGGTCGAGGCGTTCTACGACCCGCCGAACGAGCTGCCCGACTTCGAAAGGGGCTGCGGGAACATGTCGGCCTGCTACGCCTTCGGCACGCAGGGCGCCGAGGTGGAGGTCGACACCGAGACGGGCGAGGTGAGGATCCTGCGTCTGGTGGCCGTGCACGACGTGGGCAAGGCGCTCAACCCGCAGACGCTGAAAGGGCAGATGTACGGCGCCCTCGCCCAAGGGCTCGGCTACGCCCTCTACGAGGAGGTGGTCACCGAGCACGGGCGCATCGTCAACCCCGACTTCCGCGACTACAAGATTCCCACGGCCTGCGAGATGGACTTCCCCATCGACCTCGACTTCGTGGAGACCAACGAGCCGAACGGCCCGTTCGGCGCCAAGGGGGTGGGCGAGCCCGGGCTCGTGCCGACGGCGCCGGCCATCGCCAACGCCATCTACGACGCGGTGGGCATCCGCATCCACGACCTGCCCATCACGCCCGGAAAGGTGCTGGAGGCGCTCGCGGCGAAGGATTCGTGCGGGCGCTAGCCGACCTTCACCACCACCGCCATGGACGTGTCGCCGGCGGCGCAGCCCGAGAACAGGCCGTAGCCGCCGCCCCGCATCTGCAATTCCTCGATCATCTCGGCCACGATGCGGATGCCCACCGGCGCCTGCGGGTGGCCGTAGACCAGCGGCGAGCCGTTGTTGTTGACCGCCTCGGGCGCGAGCCCCAGCTCCCGGCAGAAGTAGACGTCGTTGAGGGCAAACGGGTTGTGGGTCTTGGCCACGCGCAGATCCCTGGGGCCGATCCCGGCGCGCTCGAGCGCGAGGCGTGCCGCCGGCACCGTGGCCATGGGCATGCACCCCTTCTCGACCCGGGCGTCGCCGAAAGCCACGAGGCGCACGTTCACCTTGGGATCGCGGGAGAGCGTGCGCGCCCGCTCCTCGGTGCAGACCACCATGCCGGCGTTGCCGTCGGCCGGGTGGGTCTGCGAGCCGAACGTCACGGTGCCGCCCTCGCTCACGGGCTTGAGCCTGGCCAGCCCCTCGGCCGTGGTGGGGAAGATCCCCTCGTCCTCGGCGACCGTGAGGGTCTCGGTCCTGCTCTTCTGCAGCTCGACGGGGAACACGTACCGTTTCTGGAAGGCGCGGTCGTCGGCCAGGGAGTCGGCGTACTGCTGGTAGCGCAGGACGGTGATCTCGTCCTGCTGGGCCCGCGTGATACCGGTCTTCTTCGCCACGGCCTCGGCGGTCTGCACCATGGCGGTCTTGCCCCACGGGTCGAAGCCGAAGTTGTCCCACACGGGGTTCTCGGCCTCGCCCATGCCGCCGGGGCCCGCCGGGTTGGGGTAGTACAGATGCGGCCCGTTGCTGGTGCGGTCGCAGCAGACGGCCAGCAGGCACGCCTTGAGGCCGGTCTCCACCTCGAGGGCGGCGTTGCAGAGCGCGCGGGCCGACGTGGCGCACGCCTGCGCCACCATCTGGCCCGCGATGCCCGGGGCGCCGATCATGCCCGCCACCCACGGCGCGCCGTAGAAGAAGTGCTTCTGCGGCACGGTCCACCCCAGCACCAGGCCGTCGAACACGTCGGGCGCGATCCCGCGGGCCTTGAGCGCCTTCGGGGCCACGTCGCCGAGCAGCTTGAGCGCGGAGACGCCGGCCAGGCTCCCCTGCCACCGGCAGAAGGGCGTGCTCCAGTAGGCGCCGTAGGGGATGAAGGCCTTCGTGAGCGGCATGTCACTCCTCCTGCCTTGCGGTCCTGCGCTGCGGCGCTGGGCCGCGCCTCTTCACGCGGGGTTCACGTCGCGCTGGCAGTAGATTCCGACGCGCCGGGCGTGTCAAGGGTCGGGCGCGGGGAGCATCACGTCGACCCCAAGCGGTGGCGCCACGAACCTTCACCAGCCGAAAGTTGTCGTGGGCACCGTTGGGGGTGGAGACAGGTTCTTTCGGCGAAAGAAACTCGGGCCACCGTTCCGAGGGAGTCACCCGCGGGTACGGGCCCCCGGGGCGCCACGCTTGACGCCGAACAGCCGGAGCAGCTCGCGGCCGAGCTCGGGCAGGTCCGGGCGGCCGGACACGATGGCTCGGATCTGCGCGACCTCGTCCGGTGTCAGCTCGGGCAGGGTGACCGTCGTGAGATCCTCGAACGCCCCGCCGAAGTGCGCGTCCACGGCCCGCCGGGCCAGCTCGATTCCGCCGATGACGTCGATGATACTGTGCTGCTTGGTGCGCATCGTCGACCGGCAGATCTCGATGCACGACTCGCGCATGGCCGACAGCAGCAGGGCGTCGTCCGGCGCGTGCTGCTTGATGATCTGGTAGGAGAGGGTCACGAGCGCCACGTGCAGCGACGGGAAGCAGTTGGTCGGCCCGTCCACGGTCTGGGTGAAGCGCACCAGCGGGTGGTCGAGCCGACTGCGGTCGCGCATCCGTGACGGCTTCGCGCGAAACGCCGCGCGCGCCTCGTGGATCATCTTCAGGAACGCCTCGCGGGCCTTGCGGTACTCCCCGACCGACACCTTGTCCATGAGGTACCAGGCGACGAAGAGGATGTAGACGCAGGCGAACAGGTACGGGTAGATGGCCTGGCCGTCCGGCGCGATCCGGTCGTCAGCCTCGGTCTCGATGACCTCGGCCGCGTCCTCGTCGGTCTCGTTCTGGGTGGTGAAGTAGATCTCCAGCCAGGTGAGCACCGTGCGCAGCACCGAGACGAAGCGCACCGGGTGCCGGAGGACCTTGATGAGCTGCTTGCCGTAGGCCACGGCTCGCCTCCCCCGCCGCGCTCCTGGCGCTTCAGCCCGCCGCCGGCAGGCCGACGCCGCGCGCCGCGAGCATGTTGAGGAGCCCGCTGCGGTGCTCCTCGTAGACCTCGATCTCGGCCAGCACCCGCTCCGGGGTCACGACCCAGCCCACGCCGAAGTCGCACAGCTCCCGGTAGCGCTGCCCGCGCGCCAGCACCGCGGGCGCCTCCGGCGGCATCTGGTTCGCGCCGGCGAAGCGGAGGCCCAGCACCTCGAGGACCTCGTTGGGGCCGCGCGCGCTGTAGCCCTCCCGGAGCAGCAGCGCCCGCGCCGCGTGGAACAGGCCGAAGTACGCGCGGGAGAGGGCGTCGCGGTAGAGGCGCTGGCTCACCAGCACCTCGGCCGCGTCCCACGCTTGCTGCGAGGCGGCCACTTCCTCGCGGGCCAGGAGGAGCCGCTCCTCCTCGGTCAGGGTGGCGGTCAGGGGGGAGTTGTGCTCGCCGGGCTCCATGCGCGGATTCTTCGGGCCGGGACGGTGGCGTGTCAAGCGGATCTGCTCTGGACTTCGGCCGGGTGAGGGGAGCACCTACCCCAAGCGGAGCCTCAGGCCCCCGCGCGTGCGGGTTTCGTACAGCAGGCAAGCCGGCGGATTCGCGCGACCGAACCCGACGCGCGGTAGCGGCGCGGAGGTGGAGCGGCGATGGCGCGGCACTTGCACCCTCGGTGATGTTGGCATCGCCTCGGCCAGGAGGGCGCCATGGTGCGCAGCGGGACTCGTGTGCTCTGTCTCGTCGCTTCTCTTCCGCTGGTGCTCGTCGCGTGCGAGGGGGAGATCGTGGAGCCCGAAGGGGAGCCTCCCGAGACCGGCCTGGTCTCCCTCGAGATGTCGTCGATCAGCTGCAACGAGAGCAGCGCGACCGGCTACACGCAGGGGAGCCCCTTCGCCATCACCGTGGTCCACGTCGACGGGAAACCGGTGCAGGTCGCGACCGCGAACGCGTACTACGTCATGGCCAGGGCGGCGTCGAACGACGGGGTGAACATCGCGATCGTCAGCGGGTTCCGGACGATGGCGCAACAGCAGTACCTGTACGACTGCTACACGCACTACCTCAATACGGGCCACTGCAGCTGCACCAGCTGCAACCTGGCCGCGCATCCGGGGTACAGCAATCACCAGAGCGGCCACGCGCTGGACCTGAACACCGCGTCCGCGGGCGTCTACAGCTGGCTCAACAACCACGCGGCCCACTACGGCTTCAAGCGCACGGTCTCGAGCGAGGCCTGGCACTGGGAGTGGTGGGGCGGCGGCCCGGGCGGCGGGCCCTGCGGCGGGGGCGGTGGTGGCGGTGGCGGCGGCGGTGGCGGCGGCGGCGGTGGCGGCAGCGGCGACTCGTGCCACTCGGCGACGCTGGACAGGATGGTGGCGGCAGGCACCTGCGTGCAGGCCGCCAGCGACGGCGACTGGTACAAGTGCGTCGACGGGGACTGGTACGCGGGCCACTCGGGGTGCACCAGGAGCTACGCCTGGTGCCACTCGGACACGCTCGGCCGCTACGTGGCGCCGCGCACCTGCGTCCAATCGCGCTTCGACCACGAGTGGTACCAGTGCGACGGCTCGGGCTGGGAGCAGCCCGTCAGCGGCGACTCCGGCCCGGCCGGCCACTGCAGCGCCAAGTATCCGCGGTAGGGGCACCGACGCTGTCCGCCCGCGATTGGCCTACCGCTCACAGCAGCGTGACGCCGTCTTCGCGCGTGACCGCGGGCGTCGGCGACGGCTACGGGGGGAGCCGCTTGAGGATGGTCTTGATCTGACTCCCCGGCTTCCCGCCGACGAGGCCGTGGTGGGCGATGAGCAGCGCGTCCCCGATGACGGCGATGGAGAGCGCGGTGTTCCAGTCCGTCTTGGCCGCCAACTCCACCGTCCTGGGGCGGCCGCCGCTCGGTCTCCACCACGTCAGCAGGAGCCGCTGCGACTTGTCGATCCAGCAGACGACGTAGCCCCCCTTGAACCGGGCGAGGTTGGAGGCGACCGGGAAGTCGTAGATGGTGTAGGGCTCCCCCAGGCGCTGTGAGACGGGGCTCGAGCCACGGGAGCCGCCCCGTGGGAAGCTGTGGAGCTGCAGCTCCGGGGTCACCAGGAGGACGACCTCCTGGCTGGTCACGAGCGCGTCGTGGACGATGCCGACCTTGCGTCTCCCCCAGGGCAGCTGCACGCGCTGCGTCGGTCGGCCCTTCTCGAAGACGTCGTAGAACGGTCGTCCGTTGTGCTGCCCCTCCCACTGCGGGAAGACGTAGCGGCAGCCCTCGAGCTCGCGGCGCTTGTACCTCGTCTCGTAGTCGGCGTACTCGGCCGCGGCGACCGCGCTCCTGGGCGAAACCACCTCGCCCGCGGCCGACACCACGATGCGGTAGTGCCGCCGGTCCTGGTTGTGCTTGAAGTGGATGACGAAGCGCCCCTGCTCGACGACCACGAACGGATGCGTGTCGCCGGCGTAGTCTTGGTGCGCGGCCGCCTCGGTGCCGGCCAGCAGGACCAAGGCGGCGATGGCTGCCAGTGCCGGTCGCATCCCTCGCGTGCGCATCCGCATGCCCGGGGCCATGATACCACCCTTCCCGACGTCCGCGGCGAGCCGGAGCGGCCGCTCACCTGAGGTCGACCTCGGCGACGACGTCCGGCGCCCACAGTCGCATGGAGTGGACCGTGGCGTGAGGCGCGGCCGGATCCTCGACGCCCTCCAGGCAGAGCGTCATTCCGTAGGCCGGGTACTGGTACTCATCGAGGGTCGCGATCGTGAGCGTGCCCTGCAGCGTCCCGGTCCAGCTCGAGCAGCCGGTCGTCGTGTCGCAGTCCACGGTGATGCTGACGCCCCACTGCAACGCCGGGTCCGCGAGGTCGAGCGTGACGGGCGAGATGGGCGAGGGGCCGCCCGCGTGACGCCACGACACGAAGATCCGGTGGCCGGCGCCGAGCGGGGCGAAGACGACACCCGCCGCCTCGCAGCAGTCGAGGTACATCATCTCGCCCGAGGCCTGGACCGGCATGGCGGCGCCGTTGACCTCGGCGCGGGCCTGCCCCTGACAGAAGTCGAGGACGACGCCGTCCCCACTGCCGCCGTCGTCCCAGCCGCCCAGCGGCGCCGGGCGGCCGCCGCAACCACCCAGGGCGCCGGTGGCCACGAGGGCGAGGATGCCGCACAGCGCGCGCATGGCGGCTACAGCAGCGTGACGCCGTCCTCGCGCGCGAGCCGGCGGTCGAAGGTCAGGAGGTCGGCGCCAACATCGCGCGCCTTGCCCACGATGAGGTAGTCAGCGAGGTCGGCCGGACCCGCGCGGAGGGAGGCGAGCGCTGTCTCCACGAGCGCGAGGTCCTCGACCCCGACGCCACGCGTACGCACCAGGCGCGAGAGTCGCTGGTGGATCGTGGCCCGGTCCCACTGATAGGCGGCCCGCAGCACCCACGCCACCTCGGCGAGCACCACGAGCGAGACGAAGACGCCGGCGCCGTTCGTGTGCTTCAGGAAGGCGCGCTCCGCCTTCCGCGTCTGCGCGGGATCGTCGCCGACGAGGAGGCGCACGAGGACGTTGGTGTCAAACGCGACCACGGCGCACCGCCCGGCCGATGGCCCGGTCCATCTCCTCGAGGGAGACGTTCCGCCTGACCGGCGGCCGATCCCGGAACAGCTCCGCGGGCTCGTGGAGCGCCGGCACGAGCACCAGGCGGCCCTGCTCGTCGATCGAGCCCTCGACCTTGCACCCCGGCAGAAGCTTGAGCCGCTCGCGCACGGCCTTGGGCAGCACGAACTGCCCGCGGGTGCTCATCGTGATCCGGAACATGCCCTCATGGTAAGTTGAGTGGACTTACTAGTCAAGCCCCATCTGACACGAAGCCCTCGGCGAGAGGGTGGCCATCCCCCCGGGCGCTGGCGCGCACCTCGCCGTCGCCGGCGTTTACAGCGCGGCTACCGGGGACAGCGACCGAAGTCGAAGGGCATCTCCTGCGCCACCGGCGCGAGCCAGCGGTTCTGGTCCAGCGTCAGGTAGACGCCGGGCCCGCCGCCTCGTGCCTCGCGATGCTTGCGTGCGTGTTCTTCTGACCAGAAGAAGAGGGACTTCCGTCAGAAGTCGTCGATGATGCTCGGCGCCTTCAGCCGGGCGAAGTTCACCATCGGCACGAAGAACATCGGGCGGCTGTCGGCGTCGGCGAGCGTGTAGCTGAGATCGTGCCGCATCGTGAAGTGGATCGGCGCGCCGCAGCACGCACACTCGGTGCCGATCTCGAAGGAGAGCGCCTCGCCCCGGAGTCTCCCTTGCACGAAGGGAGTCGCGACCGCGTCGGTCCCGCAGGCCGCGTTGAGCCGCTCGCCGGTGCTGAAGGTCAGCCGGTGCGGGGTCTCGGCGACGGTGACGGGGTAGGCCCACACCACGTCGCGCCCGCCCGGGCGGAACAGGAAGATGAGCCGCCGCTCCAGCTCGTCGAGGATCGGGATGACCCGGCCGAGCGGCAGGTCGAGGGCCGCGGCGATGTGCTCGGGCGGCATGGGTCGGGCCAGTCGCGGCAGGTCGCGCACCACGAAGTGGTGGACCCGCCGCTGCTCGTCGTCGAGGCCGCCGAGGACCCGGCCGGTCCGCGCGGCCTCGCGCCCCACGACGAGCTTGAACAGCGCCCACGGGATGGGCAGCAGGTGGCGCCGGTACCCGAGCAGAACGCGCTCCACGAACGGCTCCCCGCGCCGGGCTCAGACCGTGATCGGGCGACCGGCCCGGACGTCGCCGATGAGCCGGTCCAGGTCGTGGCCGCCGCCAGGGTAGGACAGCTCGACCAGCCGCCGGGCCTCCCGGGCGTCGGCAGGGCTCCACGCCTGCTGGACCAGGTGGGCGAGGTCAGCCAGATCCTGGTGCTTGTCCGCCACGGCGCGCGCCGCCGACGTGGCGCTCAGGAACTTGAGCGCCACCAGCGCCGGTCGGGTGACCACGCGCACCGGGAGGTCCTGGTAGACGGCGTCGAGCGCGGTGCGCAGCGCTTCCTGCTGGGTGCGGTTGTACTCGGCGGGGACGAAGTCGACCACCGAGTCGGCGACCGCGGGGTCCGCGCCGGAGTTCCACACCCGGAGCACCTCGCCGCGCCGCTGGCCCGCGAAACCGTGCTCGGGCAGGGCCCGCTGCAGGCCCGCCAGCGCCCGAGCGGGGACGAGGAAGTCGATGTCGACGGTGAGGCGCGGCTTCCAGTGGAACGACACCGCATGGCCGCCGACCAGCGCATGCCGGACCCGCCGGCGGCGGAGCAGCTGGAGCACGCGACGGAGGTGATCGACCTGCTCGCTCATGTAGTCCCAGAAGAAGCGGAGCTCGCGCACCGACTCCGAGTATACGCCTCGGCGCCGTCGCTGACCACGCAACCCCTCACGGAGCTATTCGCGCTGCCCCGTTTTCGCGCGCCAGCGACGCAAGCGATCGATATTGCAGAGGCGAGGCGCTTACAAGTTGCCGGAATTGACCAGGCACCTATGGCACTCAACCCCCTCGGAGAGGCTGATTCTTGGGGT
>JACRCY010000073.1 GCA_016218785.1 Deltaproteobacteria bacterium | reverse complement strand
CGCCTCCTCCCCCTCCTCGCGCTCGCGGATGCGGCGCTCGAGCTCGACGGCGAGGGCGCGCAGCAGCTCGAAGCCGAGCGTGCTCGAGGCGCCCGTGAGCCCGTGCGCCGCGTCCGCGCGCGGGCTGGCCGGCAGGCCGGCATCGCGCAGGCGGGCGAGGTAGCCACGCGCCTCCTCGAGGAAGATCTCGAGCAACTCGTGGTCGACGATCATCGTCACCCCGGGCGCGTCGCGGTCTTGCCGTGCCCCTCGGCGGTCGCCGCCACCGGCCCCGAGTCGGCGGCGCCGGCGCGGCGTCCGCCCATGCGTCCGAGCGCCGTCTGGCAGGGGTCGGCGAGGCTCTGCAGCAGCCGGGCCACGGCCTCACGCCCGTCGGGCTCGTCCGCGGCCTCGCTGGCGAGGTCGGTCAACCCCTTGAGGGCCTCGTCGAGGACCTGCTGGCGCTGCTCCAGCTCCCGCGCCAGGTCGCCGGCGCCGCCCTGCTTGACCTTGAAGCGGGCGATGGCCTCGCCGAGGGCGCGGGCCGCGTCGACGAGCTCGCCGGCCGCCTGGTTCTGCTCCACCGAGCCCTGGGCCGTCACGTGTGTGACGGCGCGGATCTCCTCCATCGCCTGGACGGCCTCGTCGGTGGCTCCCTGGATGGTCTCGATGAAGGCGCCGATGTCCTTGGTGGCCGACGACGAGCGCTCCGACAGCTTGCGCACCTCGTCGGCCACGACCGCGAAACCCTTGCCCTGCTCCCCGGCGCGCGACGCCTCGATGGCGGCGTTCAGGGCGAGCATGTTGGTCTGCGCCGCGATCTCGTCGACCAGCTCGACGATGCGGTTGATCTCGAGGGCGCGCTCGCCGAGCGCCTTGATCTTGCGCGTCACCAGATCGAGGGCCGCGGACTGCCGCGTGGCGCCGTCGGCCATCGACGCGGAGGCCTCGAGGATGGCCTCCGCCGTGCGGGTCACGTCGCTGCCGGCGTGGCGGACGTGCAGGACCAGGGTGCCGATGCTCTCGAGCATGTGGTTGAAGGCGTCGGTGACCGAGCCGAGCACGTCGGGGGTCACCTCGCCGCGCCGCGTGAGGTCGCCCTCGGCGGCCAGGCTGACCGCCTCGAGGAGCTCGACGATGGCGAGCTGCAGCCGGCGGCGCTCGTCCTCGCTCTGGATCAGGCCGACGATGCGGTCGAGCATCATGTTGACCGAGTCCGCCAGGCTCTGCAGCTCGTCGCCGGTATCGACCTGGGCGCGCGTGTCGTAGGAGCCGGCGCGGATCTTCTCGGCGGTGGCGCGCAGGTGGCGCACCGGCACCACCACCCCCTGGTGGAACCGACGGCGCAGGAACAGGGCGAAGAGGAGGTTGAGCACCAGGAGCACGGCGAGGACGGTGTAGAAGCCCCGCGCGACCCGCGACTCGGTCATGCGGCCGAGCGCGGCCGAGATGATCTGCGCCTGGCGCCCCTCGAGGTCGCTGTGGGCGGCCAGGGTCCAGGGCGTCCCCAGGATGGGCGTGACCACCCAGTACTCCTGGCTCGCGTCGGGCAGGGTGTAGAGGCCCGACTCCGCCGGCCGATTGCCGGCGAGGAAGGTCTCGTGGCTGGAGAGCTTGGTGCGCTGGTCGCGCCAGTGCGTCTTCTCCAGCAGGTCGCTCAGGTTGCGGAACGCGTCGACCTCGCGGACCGTCTTCCCGATCACGCCGTCGTCGTAGTAGAGCCCCACCACCTCGCCGCGGGGGGAGTGCTCGACGATGACGACGTGCCCGGCGCGCCCGACCCGCGTGTTCTCGACCAGGCGCTCCAGGCCGCCGATGTCGGCCGGCTTCGCCGGGGCCACGCCGCCGTCGGGCGTGGCGTTGGCCACGACGATCTCCGCCTGGCCGGCGATGGCGGCGATGAAGTCGAACTGGCTCTGGCGGAGCAGCTGCGAAGAGGTGGCGCGGCTCTGATCGAGCGCCTTCAGCTCGCTGGCCGACCAGAAGGAGAGGAGGGCCAGCGAGACGACCGGGAGGAGCGCGAGCGCGAGGAGGCCCGTGCCCAGCACCCGCGCGACGCCGCTGTGGGTCGCCCGATCGGTCGGGCTATCCGCGGGGGGCTCGTCCGCCGCGCCGGGCGTCGCGGGCACCAGGGGGTCGCTCATGCCTCTGCCCCCGAAGGTGTCGGCGCCTCCCGCTCGCCTCGCGGGCCGGGCGCGATCTCGGCACGCAGGGCCTGCAGCAGCCCCGCCACGTCGATCAGCTCGGGCCGGTCCGCCGGATTGGTGGCCGTCGCGCCGGGCCCGTGGAGCCCCACCACGCGGTCGACCAGCAGGCCGACCCGCGTGCCCTCGGACTCCACCAGCACCACGGGGTCGCCCAGGCGCAGCCGGTGGAGGCCCAGGTCGAGGAGCCGCATCAGGTCGAGGACCGGGATGACCTGGCCGCGGAGGTTGGCCACCCCCGCCACCGCCGCCGGGGCGGTCGGGACCGGCGTGAGCGGGCCGAGCGTGAACACCTCGCGCACCGCCTGGAGCGGAGCCCCGTAGTGGCGACCAGCCAACTCGACCACCAGGATCTCCAGATCCATGGTCAGCCGGCCAGGTAGCTCCGCACCTTCGCCACCAGCACCGCCGGATCGACCGGCTTCACCAGGTACTCGTCCGCGCCCTGCTTCAGCCCCCAGTAGCGGTCGCTCTCCCGGTCCATCGAGGTGACGATGATGATCGGCAGGTCCTTGAGGGCCGGGTTGGCGCGGATGGAACGGCAGAGCTGGAAGCCGTTCAGCTTCGGCATGATGATGTCGAGGATCAGGAGGTCGGGGCGATCGCTGCTGATCTTGCGCTGGGCCTCGTCGCCGTCGGTGGCCGTATCGATGGCGTGCCCCAGCGGCGCGAGCGCCCGCTTGAGCATCTCGATCGCGGTGGGTGAATCCTCGGCGATGAGTATCCTGGCCATGACTGCGTCAGCCTTGCCGCGCCGGCCGCGCCCGTCCCCCTACACCGCCACCGGCGCCACTCGCTTCCGGAGCAGCTTGATCGACAGCAACCGATACAGCATCTTGCTCACGTCGAAGGAGCTCATGCGCGACTGGCGGATGATCTCCTTGACGGTGTTCTTGCCGTTCACCAGGTCGAGGATCGTCTGCTCCTCGCGCGTCAGGCGCCCCTTGCCCATGTGGGCCACGGCGTCCTCGTTGCGCACGAAGACCACGTCGAAGTTGTCGACCTCCTTCTCGATCAGGTGCCACTCGTCGACGCGGCGGAAGCCCTCCATGAGGATCCCCTCGATGGAGAGGCCCAGGGCAGCGTCGAGGGCCACGGCCGGCAGCTCCTTGGTGGCGCGGAAGACGAAGCGGCCCGCGCTCCAGCGCAGGAGCTCGTAGATCAGCTCGGAGGTCTGCTGCCCCATCACCTGCCGCAGCTCGCCCGGGGTCACGTAGCCCAGCTTGACCAGCTGCGCCCCGAGGAGCTGCGTCGAGCCGGTGCGGCTCTTGAGCAGCGTGTCGAGGTCCTGGCGCGCCATCAGGTTGTTGTCGATGATGAAGCGGCCGAGGAGGAACTCCTCCGAGACCCCCGCCGCGAAGGCGAACTCCACCTTCCCCTGGCGGAAGTAGACGTCGACCTTGGCCGTGCCGCGAGTGATGGTCAGGATGCCGGTCTGCGACTGGTCCTGCAGCAGCTGCAGCACCTGCGCGAGCGGCACGACGTGGACCTCGCCCGACAGGACGTGATCCTCGCCGGCGGCCAGCTCCGGGCTCGCCGTGTGGAGCTGCCCGACCAGACCCTCCAGCGTCGAGTCGTCGAGGGCGCTCTCCACCTGCGTGTAGATCGGGTGGGCCTCGGGGGGGCTCCCGTCGCCGCCCGCGCCCGCGACCTTGGCGGCCACCGCGCGCGCGATGCCGCTGCGCAGCGACGCGAGCGCCTGCCGGCGGACCCGGGCCGCGGCGTCGGCGGCGTCGGCCGGCACGGGCGCCTCGGCCGGGGCCGGCTCGGTCCCGCCGCTGAGCAGCTCGGGGGCCGGCTCGGCGGCGACGTCCCGCGCCCTGTACTTCGCGAT
>JACRCY010000072.1 GCA_016218785.1 Deltaproteobacteria bacterium | reverse complement strand
GCTCTCCGCGATCACGCTCAGCGCGATCGTGCTGGCGGGTTGTGCCGAGCGCCCGGAGGCCACGGGCGCTCGGCTCGCCGCCGCCGACGGGACGCTCGCGCCGCGCCTGGCGCCGAGCGCCGCGGGCTGGGAGCGCGACGCCGACGGGATCACTTCGCCGGGCTGGCGCAGCGCCCGAAACGGTCCCTTCACGCACGTCGGCTCCCGGCTGCCGCAGCGCGCCGACGGGCCGTGGGAAGTCGGCCTCGGCCAGGGCGACAGCCTCCGCCTGCGTCTCCGGCTCGACGCCGCGCGCCCGGTGCCCCTCGCGCTGCGCAGGGGCCGCGCGACCTACGCCGGCATCGCGCGCTCCACCGACGCCGTGCTCGTGGCCGAGCCGGGCTACGCGGAGCTGCTGCTGGTCCTGCGGGACGCGGCGGCCCCGGCCGAGTTCTCGTGGCGCGTTGAGCTGCCCGAAGGGCTGCCGTCGGTGCGCCCGACTGCCGGCGGCGGCCTCGACTTCGTCGACCGGCAGGGCGTCGCGCAGCTCCGGGTGCCGCAGCCCTTCGCTGTCGACGCGAACGGCACGCGCCGCGACGGCACCGTGCGCTGGGCCGACGGCCGGATGACGGTCGCGCTCGACCGCACCGGGCTCGCCTACCCGGTGCTCCTGGACCCGGTCTTCGAGACGGTCACCTGGCGCCAGGCCCCGCCACTCGAGAGCCGCTCCGGCCACGCCATGGCGACCGTCGGCTCGAAGGTGCTGCTGTTCGGTAGCGGCATTCTCTCAGCGAGCGAGGGAACGTGGGAGTGGGACGGCGCGGTCTGGACGCGACGGAGCCCGGCCCAAAGCCCGTCCAAGCGCGCGCAGGTTGCGATGACGGGCCTCGGGGGGAAGGTTGTTCTGTTCGGCGGCTACGACGTCACCGGCTTCCTGAGCGACACGTGGGAGTGGGACGACGTCACCTGGTCGAAGCGCACCCCGTCTACTACACCGCCGGCGCGCTACTCGCACGGCATGGCGACGCTGGGGGCGAAGGTGGTCCTGTTCGGGGGGTACGGCGCCAGCGGCAGCCTGAACGACACCTGGGAATGGGACGGCACCGACTGGGCTCAGAAGACCCCGGCCGTGTCGCCCTCGGCTCGCAGCGGGCCGGCGATGACGGGGCTGGCCGGCACGGTGCTGCTTTTCGGCGGCGGAAGCCTGAACGACACCTGGGAGTGGGACGGGAACGAGTGGAGCCAGCGGACGCCGGCGACGAGCCCGCCGGCCCGGTCCGGAAACGTGATGGCCACGCTGGGATCGAGGGCCGTCCTGTTCGGCGGCGAGAGCGGCCAGACCGCCTGGGGCGACACGTGGGAGTGGGACGGGAGCGAGTGGACGGAGCGAACCCCCGCGACCAGCCCACCGGCGCGGCGTCGGCACGCGGTCGCAGCGCTCGGCTCGGGGCTGGTGGTCTTCGGTGGCCTCGTGTCGGGATCCAGCAGCAAGCTCGTTCCGAATGACGTCTGGGGTTGGGACGGCTCGGCGTGGACGATTGTCCCCGCCGTCGCGCCACCGCCACGGTCACGGCACGCCCTCGCTACCCGTGGCGCGAACGTGGTGCTGTTCGGCGGCACGGCGGAACAATGGCTCAACCCCAAGAACGACACGTGGGAGTGGGACGGCACGGCTTGGTCGATGATGACACCGTCCACGGTCCCGCCCGCCCGGTCGGCGCACGTGATGGCCCCCTTCGGCTCCAGGGTCGTGCTGTTCGGCGGCACCGCGCAGTTCGCCGGCGCGGGCATGGACGACACCTGGGAGTGGGACGGCACGGATTGGACTGAGCGCACGCCTGCCACGCGTCCGGTTCCGCGCGAGGGGGCCGGGCTGGCACTGCTCCTCGGAAAACTGGTGCTCTTCGGCGGCTGCAGCTCGAGCCAGACCAACATGGGCGACACCTGGGTCTGGGACGGCGCCAACTGGACGCTGCTGAGCCCGGCGCAGAGCCCGCCGGCCCGGCACTTTCACACCATGGCGCCGCTCGGCGGGAGGGCGGTCGTCTTCGGCGGCTGGGGCGCGCCGGGTCCGCTGAGCGATACCTGGGAGTTCGACGGCACCACCTGGACCGAACGGCTGCCGGCCACGACGCCGCCGGCTCGCGGCCAGCACATGATGGCCTCGCAAGGCACCAAGGTCGTCATGTTCGGCGGCTTCTTCAGCGGCGCTCCCGACGACATCCTCTGGGAATGGGACGGCACCGACTGGACCGAGGGCCGGCCAACTCCCCGGCCGTCCTGGAGGCAATTCGCCGCGATGACTGCCTGGGGCACCAAGGTCGTGCTTTTTGGCGGTGAGACAAGTTGGGACAGCGTGCTCAAAGACACTTGGACGGGCCAGGCTGCAATCGTGCTGCCCGACGGCGCGGCGTGCGCGCTCGACGGCGAGTGCGACAGCGGGCGCTGCGTGGACGGCGTGTGCTGCAATGCCTCGTGCGCCGGGCAGTGCGAGGCTTGCGACGTCGCCGGGCACGTCGGGCTCTGCTCGCCGGTGACCGGCGCGCCGCACGGCGCCCGAGCCGCGTGTGCGGGAGGCGGGTCGACGTGCGAGGCCGCGTGCAACGGGACGGTTCGGTCGGCCTGCACGGCCCCGGGAAGCGAGACCACCTGCCGCGACCCGAGTTGCTCCGGCGGCGTAGAGACCGAGGCCGCGGCGTGCGACGGCGCCGGGAGCTGCCCCGCGCTCGTGACTGCGCCGTGCGCCCCATACGTCTGCGGCGCGACCGCATGCAAGACGACCTGCGCCGATGAGAGCGACTGCGTGACGGGCAACTACTGCGACACCTCGAGCCATTGCGTGGCCACCCTCGCGAACGGCGAGACCTGCACGGCGGCGGTCCAGTGCCAGACCGGCTTCTGCGAGGACGGCGTCTGCTGCGGTAGCGTCTGCGACGGCATCTGTGAACGCTGTGACGCGACGGGCACCTGCGCGCCCATCGCCGCGGGCACCGATCCCGACGACGAATGCCCCGGCACCGGCCCGTGTGGGGCCACCTGCGACGGCGCCCGGGCGTGCCGTTTCCCGGGCTCGGGGACGGCCTGCGCCTGCGACGGCGCGCCGGGCACGTGCCAGGCCGGCGCGTGCGTCTGCCCGCCCGATGACGGTGGTGTCGATTCGGGCGCCGACGCGGATGCCACCGTGGCCCCCGACGCGATCGAGGACGGCATGCTCGGAGGGGAGGACGCGAGCAACGACGCGCCGCCCGCCACGGATAGCCAGTTGGAGTCGGACTCCTCCGTCGGCCAGGATGCCTCGGGCGACACGGCGAGCGTCGCTGACGATGGCGGCGTGGATGCCGGCACCGACGTGCCCACCGCCACGCTGTGCGGCTGCCGCGCGGGAGCCGCGGATAGCGGCTCGGCCGCCACGCTGATGCTCGCGCTCGTGGCCCTCGCCCGCTCACGCCGCCGGCGTGGGTGAGCCGCCGGGCGCGGGGCGTCATCTCGCCGCCGCCTCATCCCCCGAGTTCGCAGGTCTGGGATGCTTGTCCACGGTGGGGTGGGCGGCGGTGAGAGGACGCCGGGCGGCCGGGCCTGCTGGAGGCATCCCCGTCAGGATCGCCGGGTGCGGCGATCCTGAGGCACATGGGTGGGCATGTCCGTTCAGATCGCCGCTTTTCGGCGATCGGAGAGGGGATGGGTCGGGAGCGGCCCCCCGTAAGCCCGCGGCGCGCGCGTGGGAGCGGATGGGGATCGGTCACTCGAGGAGATCGGCTAGCGCTCGCCATCCTTGACGGGCCCCGCTCGGCCGGGGGAAAGTAGGCCCGCCAGCCGAGGAGGCCCACATGTTCGACGTGCTGCTCTCCGACGAGGAGCGCCGGGTGCGCGACGAGGTCCGCGCCTTCGTGCGCGACCGCGTCCCGCCCCAGCTGCTCAAGGACATGGATGCCGACCGCATCCGCTACCCGCGCGAGTACGTGGAGATGCTCGGCGCCGAGAACCTGCTCGGCCTGCGTTTCCCGACCGCCGTGGGCGGCCGCGGCCTCGGCTGGGTCGCCGAGATGTCCGCGCTCGAAGAGGTCGGGGTCCTGGGCTCGGCGCTCGGCTGCGCGTTCGCCATGCCGAGCATCGTGGGCGAGGCGCTCAACCTCTTCGGCACCGCGGACCAGAAGGAGCGCTACCTCCGGCCGATCCTGGCCGGCAAGATGATCTCGGCCGAGGCGCTCACCGAGCCGCGCGGCGGGTCGGACTTCTTCGGCGCCACGACCACGGCTGTGCGCGACGGCGACGCCTTCGTGCTCAACGGCGCCAAGCGCTTCGTCGTCGGCGCGGAGGGCGCCGACGTCTTCCTCGTCTACGCGAAGAGCGATGCGGAGGCCAAGCCGCACCGGTCGATCTCGGTCTTCCTGGTCGAGCGCGCCTTCGGCGTCCAGGTGCACCACGTCTACGGGCTGATGGGCACCCGCGGCGGCGGCACCGGGCGCATCGTCTTCCGCGACGTGCGGGTCCCCGCCGCCAACCTGGTCGGGCCGCTCCACGCCGGCGGTGAGATCTTCAATCGCATGATGGTGCCCGAGCGCATGACCTCGGCGGGCGGGGCCCTGGGCGCGGCCCGCGGCGCGCTCGAGGTGGCGACGCGCTACTCCAACCGCCGGAAGGCCTTCGGCAAGCTCATCCGCGAGTTCGAGGGAGTGAGCTTCAAGATCGCCGACTCGGTGGCGCTGCTCGACGCGGCCCGCGGCCTCGCCTACATCGCGGCGCGGCACGTCGACGCCGGCCTCGACTCGCGGCGCCTGGTGAGCGAGTCCAAGAAGGTCGCCACCGAGAACGCCTGGACCATCATCAACAACGCCATGCAGGTGCTCGGCGGCATCGGCTACACGGACGTCTACCCCATCGAGCGGCTGCTGCGCGACGCGCGCCTCATGATGATCTGGACCGGCTCCAACGAGATCATGAACCTCCTCATCCAGCACGAGCATTACAAGGAGGTGCTGGAGCGGGCGCCGCGCACGCGCGACATCGAGCACGACGCCAACGAGGAGGCCGCGACCGAGAAGGTCTACGAATGAGCGCCTCTGCTCGTCGCCTCGCCGCCCCGGCGGTGCCGGTCCTGCTGGCGCTACTGGCCCTGCCGCTCGCCGCCTGCGGCGGGGGCGGCCGCGAGCCCGTCCAGGAGGACGCCGGCTGCTACGCGGTCGACGCCCGCTTCTGCAACGGCACCGAGAGCCAGTACGCCGCGACCTGCGTGGTCAACCCGGACGAGACGGTCATCGCCGACCCGCCCACCAAGGCGTCCCTCACGGTGGCGCCGTACGCGCAGGAGGTCTACCGCCGCTACCTCGAGGCCGACGGGCTGCCCGCGAAGCAGATCACGGCGCTCGCGGCCACGGCCAACGGCACCCTGTGGGCCGGCACCAGCGCGGGCCTCGCACGCCTCGACACGACGCAGACGCCGCCGCGGTTCGTGGCGGCGGCGGGCACGCCAGGCACCTCCGGCATCACGGCGCTCGCGGTCGAGTCGGGCGAGAACCTCGTGGTGGGCCTCGAGGGCTCGGTCGGCTACGTGCGCGCGGGCGTCTGGGAGGACGAGCTGGTCATCCCCGGCGCCGGCGTCACTGCCGTGGCGCAGGAGGGGAGCGCGACCTGGGTCGGCACGAGCCACGGCCTGTACCGCGTGAGCTACCCCATCGTCACCGCGGACGACACTCGGACCGAGGAAATCCGCGCCCTCGCGGTCCAGTCGACGGGGGCGGTGCTCGTGGCCACGGCGACCGGCCTGCACCGAGGCAGCCTGGGTTTCTGGGGGCCGGTCGTGGGCCTGCCCAGCAACGACGTGCGCGCCGTGGCTTCGTTGTCGGACCGCAGCGCGCTGGTCGGCACGGCCGCCGGCCTGGCGGTGCTCGACGAGGCGGCCGTGGCGGAGACCATCCGCGGCGGCGTGGGCGCCCTCCCCTTCGAGGACGTCACCGCCGTCGCCGTCGACACCGCCGGCGTGCGCCTCGTGGGCTTCGCCCGCGGCGCGGCCAGGCCCCGCGACGGCGTCTGGCACCTCTACCTCAGCCGCCGCTGGACCCCGGCCGACACCGTGACGGCCGTGGCCCTGGCTGACGGGGTCGCCTACCTGGGCACCGCCGAAGGGCTCGGCCAGATCGCCACCATCCCCATGACCCTGGCCGAGAAGGCCGTCTACTACGAGACGGGCACCGAGGCGCGCCACGTGCGCATGGACGGCTTCGTCACCACCGACGTGCTGCTGACCGACCCCGACGATCTCGCGCAGGGCGCCCACTACCCGGGCGACGAGGACAACGACGGCCTCTGGACGCAGATGCACATCGGCGCCCTGTGCCTGGGCTACGCCGCGACCGGCGACGAGACCCTCTACCAGTACGCGAAGCGCTCGCTCAAGAACATGTTCCTGGAGATCGACGTGCCGGCGGCCTGGAACCCGGCCATCGACGGGTACGTGGCGCGCAGCCTGGTGCGCGAGGACGAGACCGTCCTGTGGCAGCAGAAGCTCGCGGAGCCCGAGCGGTGGCGCGGGCCGGTCGAATACCAGGGGGTCAACTACCTGTGGAAGAACGACACCTCCTCGGACGAGGTCGTCGGCCACTACTTCGGCTACGGCCTCTACTACGACCTCTGCGCCCAGGACGAGGCGGAGCGGCAGGAGATCCGCGATCACGTCGCGCGCCTGACCGACTACATCCTCAAGGGCTGCTTCTACCTGATCGACGAGGACGGCGAGCCCACCAGCTTCGGGCAGTGGGGGCCGGAGTTCGTCAACGAGGGGTTCGCGTCCAACGTCGGCTCGCGCGGGCTGAACGGCACCGAGATCATGTCGCACCTGCGCGTCGCCTACCACATCACGGGCGACCCGCGCTACGAGCAGGCCTTCCAGTACCTCGTCCAGGCGCACGCCTACGATCAGAACGTGCTCAAGGCCCACGACTACATGAAGGTGGCGATCATCAACCACTCCGACGACGAGCTGCTCTTCCTGTCGTACTACCCGCTCCTGCGCTACGAGCCCGACCCGGCGCGCCGCGCCCTCTGGCAGGAGGCGGTCACGAAGAGCTACGACGACGAGCCGTGGCCGCTGCGCCCCGAGCGGAACCCGGCCTGGGCCTTCATCTACGCCTACGCCAACGGCAGCGGCGCGAAGGTCGAGTCGGCCATCGCCGACGCCGCGCGCACCCTCAAGGAGTACCCGCTCGACCTGCGCCAGTACTTCGTCGACAACACCGGCCGCATGGACTACGTCGTCCACGAGAAGCTCGATCGCTTCAAGGACCCGCAGTTCACCACGGTGCCGCCCGCCGACGAGCGCCGCGTGCACAAGTGGAACTCGAACCCGTTCGCGGTCAAGGACGGCGGCGACGTGAACGGCAGCGCCGAGCTCTCGTCCTCGCACTGGCTGCTGGCCTACTACCTCGGCCTCTACCACGGCTTCATTGAGTAGCGGGCGAGGGACCGGCGTCCCTACCCCACGTTCTGCTTCGCCAGCCACTCCCCCATCGGCCGGAACAGCCAGCCCTCGGCGTAGTCGCTGACGAACAGGTCGGCGTGCGCGATGTGCACGTCGTCGGTGCCGACCTCGATCACGTCCTTGGTCCCCATGCGGCCGTGGATGTGCGCCGACATGGCCGAGCGCTGCGGCACGATGCCGTCGCCGAGGGCCACCACCGAGAGGAGCGGGCAGCGGACCCGGCGCGCGAACTCCTCCGTCAGGTTCTTGCCGTCGATGATCGCGTCGCCGCGGTTGAGCCAGATGGCCAGATCGCGGTTGAGGTGCCGGTTCGGGTCCTCAACCGTCTTCGCCAGGTCGCGCGACTTGCTGAGGTCCACGATCTTCGGGTTGAGGTAGATCGACAGCAGCCACGGCACGTGCTTGAAGAACGGCAGGGCGGCCGCGGCCAGCTTGCGCGTGCCGGCGAACGGGATGAGCCCGACCAGCGTCGGGGACTTGAACGCCGCCCGGATGAGCGGGTGGACGTCGTCCCACCGCAGCGCCTCGCCCATCGACACCAGCGCGCCGATGCGGGGCGAGTCGCCGAGCGCCGCCGCCGCCGCCTTGCGGGCCGCGGCCGAGGTCGCCTCGTTGCGCTCGATGTCGACGTAGTACTTGGCGATCTCGTCGGCGAGCTTCTGCGTCTCCTGCTCCTTCGCGGTCACCTCGAGGATGGCCTTGCGCCGCGCGTCCCGGTCGTCGAGCGGGATCGCCATGGCGACATTGCGCTCCTCCAGGTTGGCGGCCAGCTGCGCCTCGCGCCGCTCGTCGGTCTCGTTGCGCTTCTTCGCGAGCGCGGCCGCGAT
>JACRCY010000067.1 GCA_016218785.1 Deltaproteobacteria bacterium | reverse complement strand
GGAGGAGATCACCTCGCAGGGGCGCACCCGCAAGGAGCGCCGCCAGGACTTCAACGCGAGCCGCATCAAGCGCGTGGCCAACGGCTCCGGGCACAAGGAGCACGAGGTCAAGGAGCTGATCAACAAGTTCGCGATGATGCGGCAGATGATGATGCAAATCGGCGTGTCGTCGGGGCTCCTCGGCAAGATCCCGGGCCTGAAGAACCTGGCCCAGATGCGCAAGTTCATGGGGCTCGACCTCAAGCAGATGATGGGCGCCGCCGCCCCGGTCGACCCCGACCGCAAGGTGTTCCGCCCGGGCGCGCGCAACGAGGACCGGGCCAAGCAGAAGAAGAAGCGCAAGGAAGCCCGCAAGCAGCGCAAGAAGAGCCGGCGGAAGTAGGTGGGCGTCGCCGTCACGAGCATCGGCCTCGCGGGCTTCTGGGTGCTCGTGAACGGCGTGGAGTACTTCGTCCCGTTCTCCGACTGCCCGGTGTTCCGCTCCGCCACCGTCGAGCAGATCACTTCGGTGCAGCATCTCGGAGCGGGGCAGCTCCACTGGCCGGCCCTCGACGCAGATGTGGAGCTTGAGGCGCTCGACCGGCCCGAGCAGTACCCGTTGAGCTTCTGCTGACTTCGGCCAGCGGCCCCAGTGGATCCACGGGTCGCATGCCGAGCTCGGTGTCTCAAGCTGCCGGTATGGCTACGCCAGCTTCGCGGTCGCGTCGAGGAAGTGCATCTCGACGAGGCCGAGGATCTTCTGCTCCTCGAGCATCGAGTAGAAGTGGCCCACGGCCAGGAGCTTCTCGACCCGGCCGCCCCACGCCTCCAGCATCTCCGGCAGGCTGTAGGGATCCTGGGTACCGCTGATGAAGAGGAGCTTGCGCGCCTTGCGGATGGTCTCCCGCACGCGCGCCTCCTCCTTGGAGCCCTGCGCGACCACCTCGGTGGTGAAGCCGATGCAGGCGACGCCGGCGAAGTCGGCGCCGCGCCACACGGCCTCGAGCGCCACGGCGGCGCCGAAGGAGTAGCCGCCTGCCACCAGCGGCTGGATGCCCTTGCCGCGCAGGAAGTCGGCGGCGGCGACGACGTCCTCCCCCTCGCGGTCGCCGCCCGTGGCCTTGCCCGTCGAGCCGCGCACGCCGCGGAAGTCGAAGCGCAGCGTGGCGTAGCCCTTCTGCGACAGCGCGTCGGCGAGCATGACGATCAGGCTGTTGTCCATGTTGCCGCCGAAGGCCGGGTGCGGGTGGCACAGGACCACGCCGGCGCGCGGGCTGACCGGGATGCGCAGCCGCCCGTCGAGGGTGATGTCGCCGCAGGGGATCTGAACCGCGATGTCTTCGAGCTTGAGCATCATCATGACCTCACGAGCACCCACAGCGCCGCGACGGCCCCGAGGGCCACCACGACGGCGAAGAGGACGAGGAGCAGGACCCCGAGCCGGCGCGGCGCCGGCGGGCGATCAACGGCCGTGGCAGCGGGCTCCAGCGCGTCAGCTGGCGCGCCTGCCGGGTCCGGGGCCGACGGGGCCGGGACGGCGAGGGGCTGAGCCGGGGAGAGCGAGAGGGCGGCAGGCGAGGGTGCCACGGGCGCGGCTGAGGGGGCCAGGTCGGGTCGGGACTCCAGCTCGCGCAGGTAGGCTTCGGCCGGGTCGACGAAGCGGATCGCGGTGGCACCCACGACGATCTCGTCGCCGTCGGTGAGCTGGTACGGCCCGGCGAGGCGTTGGCCGCCCGCCAGCACGCCGTTCTTCGCGCCCAGGTCCAGGAGCGTGACCCCGGCGTAGTCTCGCCGCACCGTGGCGTGCTCGCGGGAGACGTCGCGGTCGTCGAGCCGGAGCGCGCAGCCGGCGGCGCGGCCGATGACGTAGGCGCGGCCGAGGTCCGCGAGGACCAGCTGCTGGCCGGCCTGCGGCCCGCTCCCGATGCGCAGCAGCGGGGCCGAGTCGCCGCCGCCGCCGAGCGCCTGCAGCACCTCGCGCACCATGCGCCGCGCCACCTCATGGGTGGCCTCCGGGGCCGAGACCGGGCCCGCCTCGGTCACGCTGACGCCGAGCACGAAGCCCGGGACCTCCAGGGTGTCGCCGGAACGCACCAGCCGGCGCTGGCCGGCCTGCAGGCGGGCGCCGTTCAGGCGCGTGCCGTTGGTGGAGCCGCCGTCGACCGCGAACCAGTCGGCGCCCGACCGCTCCAGGCGCGCGTGGAGCAGCGACACCGCGGCGCCGGGCAGGCGCACGTCCGCGTTCGGCGCCCGGCCCAGGCTCACCGTGTCGCGGTCGAAGACCAGCTCGGCAGCCGTGATGTCGCGACCCTCCGTGTCCCGGCCGGGGGAGGCGTCCGGGGTGGTGGCCCCCGCGGGCCTTATGGTGAGCCTGAGCGGCATCGGGAGGATGCTACCCCGAGGGGCGGGTCAGTGGCAAAGCCACCCGCGCGGGGGTCAGCGGGCCGCGAGGAGCCGACGGCAGGCCGGGCTGCGCCGGGCGAGATCGGCCTCGCCGGAGCGCTGCAGCCAGCGACACTCGAGGCGGGCGGCGGTGCGGTCGCTCAGGGCGTCGAGGGCGGTGGCCAGCTGGAGGCGCGCCTCGGGGTAGTGGGGCCGGCTCGCGAGCGCGGCGCGCAGATCGGCGACCGCGGCCACGGCGTCGCCGGCGGCGAGGCGGAGCGAGCCGCGCACGAAGCGCGCGCCCGCGTGCCCCGGGCGAGCGGCCAGCACCCGGCCGACCTCGGCTTCGGCCCGGCTCACGTCGCCCCGGGCGAGGAAGGTCACGGCCAGGCCGAAGCGCGCCTCGGTATCGCCGGGCCGCGGCCGCAGGGCGCGCTCGTAGGCTGCCGCCGCCTCGCCGTGCTCGCCCCGTGCCCGCAGCACGTCGCCGCGGATGCGGTGGACGGCGGGGTCGGCGGGCGCCAGGTCGAGGGCGCGCCGGACGGCGGCGTCCGCCGCCGCCCGGTTGCCGATGTGCGCCTCGAGGGCCGCCAGCTGCGCGTGCCCGAGGGCGAAGCCCGGATCGGCGGCCACGGCCTTGCGCAGCTCGCCGGTGGCGAGATCGTGCCGGCCACTCGCGATCAGCGCCAGCCCGAGGTCGTAGCGCGCGCGCACGGAGCCCGGATCCACGGCCACGGCCGCGCGCAGCGCGCGCTCGGCGGTCGCGAGATCCCCGTCCTCCAGCGCCAGGACACCCAGGTTGGCGTGCCCCTCGACGAAGTCGTTGTGGCAGTGGACGGCGCGCAGGAACAGCTCGCGCGCCAGGGCGCGCTCCCCGCGGGCGCGGGCCACGAGGCCGAGCCCGTTCAGGGCCTCGGGGAAGCAGGGCTGGTACTCCGTCGCCAGCATGAACGCGGCCTCGGCGCGGTCCAGGTCGCCCGCCTGGAGGAGACGCGCCCCGTCGGCCTGGCGCGCCTGCGCCGGCATCGGGACCTTGGGCGGCACGTGGGCGCAGCCGGCCGCGAGGGCCAGGGCGAGGAGCGAGGCAAGAGCGGTGGTGGTGGCGGCGTGACGGGTCATTCTCGACCTCCACCCAGGTTATCGGCCCCGGGCCGGCGCGGGTTTCCGGGTTTCCGGGCTTGTGGCTGGTAGGCGCACGGGACCGCCGCGCGCGGTCTCCACGGTCAGGCGGCCGCGGCCGTCGATGGCCACGGTGACGGCGCCGTCGCGGCCCGTGTGGAGGACCGTGGCCCCGGCGTCCTGCCACCGGCTCACGACCTCGCGGTGGGGGAACCCGTAGCGGCTGCGCGCAGCTGCAGAGACCACGGCCACTCGCGGCGACACCGCGGCCACGAGCGCCGCGCTGGACGAGGTGCGGCTGCCGTGGTGCCCGACCTTGACCACGTCGGCACGCAGGGCGGCGTCCGGGGCCGCGCGCAGCGCGGCCTCGGCCTCGCGCTCGGCATCGGCCATGAGCAGCACCGTGCGCCCCGCGTAGCGGAGCGCCACGACCACGGCGTTGTCGTTGGCCGAGCGCCCCGGGTCGGGTGTGACGAAGCCGCGCTGGAGTGGGTGGAGCACCTCGAGGTGCACGCCCCCGCGCCGCAGCGTCCGCGGCCGGACCCGCGGCACGCGACGCCGCTCGAGCGCCGCGCGCAGTCGCTCGGTCGCCGGGTTCACGTCGACGTCGCCGCTCTCCCAGACCTCGCCCGTGGGGAACTCGCCGAGCAGGAACGGCAGGCCGCCGACGTGGTCGGGGTGGGGGTGCGTGAGCAGCACGCGCTCCAGCCGGACGATCCGCCGCGCCCGCAGCGCCGGCGCCACGTGCACCTCGCCCGGGTCGAACGCCGTCTGCCCATCGAGGGACCCGGCCGCGTCGACCAGCATGGCGCCGCCGCCGGGCAGCTCCACGAGCGCCGCGTCAGCGTCGCCCACGTCGAGGAACGTGATCCGCAGGGTGGCGCTGGTGCGTGCCGCGACCACGCCGACGAGGAGCGACACGACCAGCACGGCACCGCAGGCGAGGAGGATGCGACGCCGCGCGCGGGAGGCCAGGCCCACGGCGAGGAGGCCGGCGTACCAGGCGGCGGTCTCGAGGGCCGTAGGCGCAGGGAGGCGCCACGAGGGCGCCACCGTGGCGATGGCGTGCGTGGCGCGCGCCATGAGGTCTGCGCCCATGCCCGCGAGGCGGACCCCGAGGGACGCCGCGCCGGGCCAGACCGGTGCCAGCAGCGTGGCCGGCAGGCCGATGGGGAGCACCACCATCTCGGCGAGCGGGACCACCACGAAGTTGGCCAGCAGCCCGGCGGGCGCCAGTTGGTTGAAGTGCGCGGCCGCGATCGGCGCCGTGAACAGCAGCGCGGCCACGGAGGCCACGCCGAACCGCAGCCCCCAACGGCCGGCCCGGCGTGAGCGCCCGTCGCCCGGGAGGAGCAACGCCGCGCGGCTGCCGAGCGGCGCCGCGAGCAGCAGCCCGATCACCGCCGCGAAGGTGAGCTGGAACGACGGGTCGAACATCGCGAGGGGCGTGGCGACGAGGATGGCCACGGCGGCGGCGCCGATGGCGTTGGGGTGATCGGCGGGGCGGCCCACGACCGCGGCGGCGAAGAACGCCACCGCCATGATCGCCGAGCGCACGGTGGCCACGGCGGCGCCGGTCAGGAGCGTGTAGAAGACCACCGCCGGGATGGCGGCCGCCGCCGCCACGCGGCGCACGTCGCAGAGGAGGGGGAGGCCGGGGAGGCGCAGCAGCAGGCGGCGCAGCCCGGCGTAGAAGAGCAGGGCCGCGACCGCGAGGTGCAGCCCCGAGACGGAGAGCACGTGGCTGACGCCCGCGGTGCGGAAGTCGTCCTCGACCGCCGGTCGCACCCCGCCCCGGTCGCCCAGCACGAGCGCGATGGTCAGGCCGCGCGCGTCCCCCTGCAGGTGCGCTTCCACGAAGCGCCGCAGGCGGTCGCGCAGCGCCGCCACGGGCCGGAGCACGGGCGCGGGCGCGGCGCCCGCGTGGCGCACCACCGCCACCGGGTCGCCCACCGTCGCCACCACCTCGACTCCGCGCGCCCGCAGGAAGCGCTCGTGGTCGAACCCGCCCGGGTTGCGCGCGCCCCCCGGCCGGCGCAGCCGCGCCTCGAAGCGCACCCGGTCGCCCGGCATCGGCGTGGCCCGGCCGAGCAGGGTGAGCAGCGCGCGCCCCCGCGCCGGCTGGAGGTCGACGCCGTCGCCCACGGCCGTGAGGTCGACGAGGACGCGGGTGCGGTCGGGGAGGCTCTCCGGGAGGTCCACGACCGTGGCCTCGCAGGTCGCGGCCTCGGTGCGGTCGAGCCACGGGCCGAGATCGCGCCACGCCGCCGGGGCACGCCACGCGGCGGCAGCGGCGAAGAGCCCGAGGGCCAGCGCCGCCACGGCCACGGCGGCGGCGAGCCGCAGCGGCGACCGGCCGCGCAGGCTCGCCCACACGGCGGGCAGGATCCCGACCAGCGCCCCGGCCGCCGTCGGCGCGAGCGGGGGCCGGAGCGCGTCACCGAGGGCGACGCCGCAGCACATCGCGCAGGCTGCTATCGCGAAGAGGGGCACGCCCCGGTTATCGGCCGTGGTGGGCGCCCAGTTGCCGCCGTGCCGGCAGCGCCGGCCCCTCGACTCGCTGCGTTGACACTCCCCGTCGACGGGATATAATGCCGTGACTCTCGAACGTTGGGGTGATCATGCGTGGCTTCGGGGTACGCCTCGCGACCCTGGTCGCGATCTCGATGTGCGCCCTGCCGGTCCTCGCCGGGCCCTTGAAGGGCACGGTGGTCCTGCCGGCCGGCTTCAAGCCGGCGACTCAGCGGCACCCGACCCACTGGCGCGTGGAGAACGGGGTGCTGCCGGTGGCGCACCCGCTCCGCGATCCGCGCACGGAGATGATCGTCTACCTCGAGGGGGGCAAGGCGCCGACGCCCGACAAGCCGCAGACGGCGGTGATGGAGGTGGTGGGCTACCGCTTCGACCCGTACTGCATCGCCATCCTGGCGGGCGGCACCGTCGAGTTCAAGAACACCGGCCGGGTCAGCCACGTCATCTACGACAAGCAGAAGGTGATGACGCCGGGGTCGATCAAGCCCGGCGAATCGCGCAAGCAGAAGTACCACGCCGAGGGGGAGTACGAGATCCGCGAGGAGGAGTTCCCCCACATGCGCGGCGTCGTCAAGGTGTTGTCGACCCCGCTCTACGCGAAGCCCGACGCCAAGGGGGTCTTCAAGCTCGAGTCGGTCCCCGACGGCAAGTGGACGGTGAAGGTGTGGTACCGCGGCACCGTGCTGACCCAGGCCACCGTCGAGGTGACCGACGACGGCGCGGAAGTGACGCTCAAGGTCCCGGAGCAGAAGCCAGTCGCTCCGGCCAAGAAGTAACGGGGGCCCGCGGCCATGTATTTCAGCAAGATCTGGTTCGGGCTCGTCACGCTGGGGATGGCCTTCGCCTTCGCCCTGGCGGTGCTGGCTCAGGTGCCGTCGACGCACACCGTGCAGCGCGAGCAGGCCGAGCGCCTCGAGCACGCGCAGCAGTCGCTGCAGCTCCTCTTCAAGGTCAACGCGCGCAAGTGGATGGACACCGCCGCGCGGGCGGCCACCGACCGCGACATCGTCGCGCCGCTCGAGCAGGCCTCCGTGGCGGCCGACATCCCGCAGGCCGTGCACCAGACCGCGCAGGCGAAGCTTCGTGAGTTCAACGGCGACCTCAAGCTGCAGCTCCTCTGGGCCGTCGACGGCAAGGGGCGCGTGGTCGCGCGGGTCGGCGCCGAGGAGACCGCCTTCAAGGACTCCGTCGTCGGCTTCCCGCTCGTCGAGGACGCCCTCCGCGGCTATCGGGTCGACGACACCTGGGCGCTCCACGGCAAGCTCTACCGTGTAGTGGCCGCCCCGGTCATCGGCAAGACGGGCGACAAGTACGTCGGCGCATTGGTCCTGGGCGAGGAGGTCGACCAGAAGCTCGCCATCGCCATCAAGGAGCGCCTGCGTCTCGACGCCGCCTTCATCCTGCGCGACAAGCTCCTCGGCTCCACGCTCTCGTCGCCGCTGTTGGCCGAGATCCCCGGGCTCGTCCGGAAGAACGAGGCGACCGTGGTCAAGGCCGGCTGGACCGGCGTGGTGCCGATGGAGAAGGGGGCCGACGCCTTCCTGGTGGCGGCCGGCCCGTTCACCGGCGCGGCCGCCGAGCAGGACGCGGTGTGGGCGATCCTCGTGCGCCGCGCCCCGCCGCCCGGCCTCGGGGCGACCTTCAAGGTGCTCACCAAGGAGGACTTCAAGCCGGGCCGCTTCCCGTGGTTCGTCGTCGGCGGGTCCCTCCTCCTCGCCATCATCGTGGGGCTGATCCTCATGCGCATCGAGGCCGATGGCCCCATCTCGCGCTTCCTGGCCATGGCCAAGGAGTTCGGTCGCGGCGACCTCGCCAAGCTGCGCGACGCGGCCTTCGGCGGCAAGTTCGGCGCCATCGCGCGCAACCTCAACACCGGCCTGGAGAAGCTGGTCCGCACCGCCGCGCCGCTCGCGACCATGGGGGCCGCGCCCCGGGATCTGCACTCCCTGATGGGGACGTCGTCGTCGGTCGAGGCGCTCGACGATGTCATCCCGCACGCCCGCGCATCGGTCCCCGACCTCGGGCTGATCCCGCCCTCGGCGCCCATCGTCGACGAGCTGCCCCCCGCGGCCATGGCCTCGCTGCCGCCGCTACCGCCGCCGGCATCGTCGCGCCGTCCCGGCGCGCCGCCGCCGCCGCCGCCCATCCCGGACGAGGCGGCGGTGCTGCCGTTCGGACCGCCGCCCGCGGCCCCCGCCGATGTCTTCGCATCGGCGCCGCCGCTGCCGCCGCCCCGCGCCGCGGCCCCGCCGCCACCCTCGGCCATGCCCTCCATCGAGGCGCGAGACCATGCGCCGACCATGCCGTACAACCTGGAGCCGGGCTCGCTGACCGACGACGACGCCCCCACCGCCATCAGCCATCAGACGTTCGGGGGGCCGCCCGGGATCATGTCGCCGCCTGGGGCGATGGCGGTCCCGGCGCCGACCGCGGCGCGTCCGGTGGTCGCAGCGCCGCCCGCCGCCGCCCCTTCGCCCGAGGGCGATCTCGACGCCTACTTCCACCAGGTGTTCCACGAGTTCGTCGACATGAAGAAGGCGTGCGGCGAGCCCGTCGACGCCATGACCTTCGACAAGTTCGTGGTCAAGCTCCGCGACAACCGCCAGCAGCTCATCGAGAAGTACTCCTGCAAGGCGGTCAGGTTCCAGGTCTACATCAAGGACGGCAAGGCGGCCCTCAAGGCCACGCCGGTCAAGTAGGCCTTCGGCCGCCGGCCGGCGCGCGGGCGCCCCAGCCCGACGGCCAGGGCTCAGAGCCTGAGCAGGAATCGACGGTCAGGGACGACGCCGGCGGTGCCCGTCCCCCGAGCCCCCTCAGGTCAGTGGCGACGCAGCAGCGCCGCCGCCCGTAGGCCGAGGGCCTGCGCTTGGCGCACGATGCGGTCGAGC
>JACRCY010000660.1 GCA_016218785.1 Deltaproteobacteria bacterium | reverse complement strand
GGCGGGCGGGCCGGCCGCCGTGGCGCGCCATAGGCGCCCACCCAGGCCGCTACCCCTGTGGGCCCGCGCCAGCCGCCTGTCCACCGGGCCACCTGGCCCAACTGCGAAAAAGTTGGGCTAGAGGGTCACTGAGCGATCATGAGCGGCCTCATGGCGGTGTTGACGACCCGGCGGCAGCCGTGGTATTCGTCCCTGGTCTCCAAGCTCCCCGCTGACGGGTCAGAAACGGAGGATCGAATGGCGAGTTCGGCATTCTGGAAGCTCAGGCGGCTGGGGCCCCGCGCGGTGCGTATCCTGCAGCGGCGCAAGACCGGCTCCAAGGTCATCGCGGCCTACGAGGCCACACTGCCCCCGAAGGTGAACGCGTTCACTGGCGCGTACGATGGCGCGGTCAGGTACAAGGCGTCGTGGCGCAAGGAGCAGGTCGAGGGCAAGGGCGCCATCGCCGCCCTGCTGAAGGGCATGCGCGAGTGGCTGCCGCTCGTCAAGCGCGACGTGCCCGGCTTCAACGCGTCCGAGTACGGCGACAAGCCGGACGTTCCCGATGACGTGATCGAAGATGGCAGCCGCTTCGCCGAGGTGGTCGACGAGCACCGCACCGCGCCGGGCAGCCCCTTGCCCTACCACGACGAGTGTCTGGCCGTGCTCGAGCCGGCAGTCCAGGCCGCCGCCAAGGAGTGGGAAGAGGCCGAGGCCGCCGACAAGCACTACCAGGAGCTGCTGGGCAAGATGCGCGCCACCGGCGCCGAGATGGACACCGAGCTGCAGGCCTTCCGCCGGACGCTGGCCGCCGTCGGCGGCCGCCGCGACCGCGCCTACCAGAAGCTCCGCGCGCAGCGGGCCTACGAGACGGACGAGGACGACGACCCCACCGCGCCCGCGCCGCCCAGCCCCCTGCCCCCCGTCCCCGCCGTAGGCCCCACGCCGCCGCGGTAGCTGTTCACCGCCGGCGGTTCTCGCCGGCATTCGCGCCCCGCGTCAGGCGACGCCCGGCCCACTCGCGGGCGAGCATCACCATGCTACATCGTTGCCGATGTACCCTCCAGACCACATTGTCGCACTGAGAGCACCCTCTCCGGCGAGAACCCACATGGCCGCCCTGGCTCTGCTGTTTTTCGACTTCCGCATTTCCGCGATCTCCTCTTTGACGGCACCTCTCGGCTATGGTCCTTTGGATGATGGATTACTGTCGCCGGGGCTTGTGCTGAGGGACCAGCCACCCCTCATGGGCATCGTCAGGGGGCACCATGCGCACGAGAGCCACGTCCCGCGTCCTTCCTTGCGCCCGCAGCTTGATACCTGTGCTCCGGCCGGCTGCCGAGCCCACCTCGTTCGCCCAAGATTGGAGGAGCCCGGGGAACTCGTCGATGCCGCTGCGCCGGTTGGTGGCCCTCGCAGGGCTGGCCTTGCTGACGCTGGCCAGCGCTCAGTGCATCGACGACGACTCGCACCGGCAGTCGCTGTCGGTCCAGGAACGGGGCAGCCAGGGGTCGCTGGGCGCAAGCAGGCCGCGGGACGCAGGCGTGCCAGCGCCGCCCGAGCAGCGGGACGCTGAGGCGCCCCCGGTGGCGGAGGAACCCCCTGACTCGGGCACCCCGTCGGCTCCGGAGGTGCGGGACGCCGCCGAGGTGCCAACGCAGGAGTTGGTGGACGCGGGCGAGCCGGCGGATGCCGGCCCTTCCCCCGCACCTGCGAGCGTGGACGCCGCGGTGCCGGCCGCCGATCCCCAGCCGGCTCTGCCGCCGCTGGACCCCCTCCTGTGCGCAACCCTTCCCGTCGACGAGCTGGTCGCAGACCTCGGCAAGGCGTATCTCGGCATCGATCCCGCCACCACCCCCAAGGCGGAGCTGTGGGCCGCGGTGGCACAGGACTTCGCGCTCGGTGAGACCGACTGCCGCATGTTCCTCCGGATTCTCGACGCGATCACCACCGGGACCGTCGATGCCGCGACGTTCCCGTCGCTGTCCGCGCTCGGGGTCATCGAGCAGCGCATGACCGTGCTGTTGGCCGCCATCAGGCTCAAGGGGTTCACTGCAGGCTGCGAAGCGGTTCGCCAGGCGGTGCTGGGCGAGCCGCGCACGATCCTCGAGCTCGCGCTGAAGGTCAACGCCATCAACGGCTCACCCCTGACCGAGGCCGAGGTGCTGGCGCAGCCGTTCGAGCGCAGGTCCCTGGTGTGGGAGTGCGCCAAGGCCTACGACGAGGGCGAGGGCCTCTCCGTGGCGAAGCACGGCACCGTGGTAATGCGGAAGTGCGACGGCCTCGAGCAGCCGACCGACGCCAGCGTCCCCGCGGGCTCCGGTGGCCAGGTGCCCGGCGACGACAAGGTGGTTTCGACACAGGCCACCGTGGTGCCCGATCCGGTAAAGCAGATCCTCGTGGCCTTCGCCGCCGCCGGGGAGGCGCGCTCGCAGTTCCCGCCGCAGGGCGAGGCGAATGGCGGGAAGGTCTGGGAGATCGACCAGGCCGAGCTCAACGGTCTCCTCGGCGCCGTGGGGGACACGACGCCGCCGCCCGCGCCCACCCTGGACGCGCTGCCGCCCTACACGCGCGAGCCCTCCGTGACGGTCTCGGGGCAGGCCGAGGCACCCGGGTACGTGACCATCACCGGAGGGGCTTCCGACCTCGTGGTGGTCGTGCAACCGGGTGGCACCTTCAGCGCCGAAGTGGCGCTGCGTCCGAACCAGCTCAACTACCTCGAGCTGATCGCGTTCGATGCGGCCCTGAACCAGTCTCCGGCCGTGCTGGCCGAGGTGATCCACGACTCGATCAGCCCCTCGATCATGATCATCGAGCCCCAGGACGGGGCCCTGGTGGCCGGGCCGACGATCACGGTGTCGGGCACCTTCGATGATGCGAGCCCCGTCAGCGTGACGGTCAACGGCGTTGCGGCTACGGTCGTGGCCGGGACCTTTACGGCCGCCGGGGTGCCAGTCACGTCGGGCGAGACGGTGATCGCCGCAACCGCCACCGACGCCGCCTCCAACACCTCGACGGCCAGCATCACCGTCACGACCGACCCGACGTTCGCTTCGGCCACGATCGGCCCGGCAGGCGGCACGGTCGAGGCGCCGGCCGGCTCGGCCATCGGGGGAGCCGCCATCGTCGTGCCGGCCTGGGCGCTCACGGAGCCCACCGTGATCGGCCTGAGGATGGCTTCCAGTGCGCCGCCGCTCGATCCCCGGTACTCGCCCGTGGGCGCGGCAGTCGAGCTGCTTCCCGCCGGCCAGACTTTCAACTTGCCCGTGACCGTGCGCCTGCCGTTCTCGCCCTGGGCCGTGACCCGGCTCTTCGGCGGCGCAGACGACGTGCGCTTCATGCACGCCGAGGGCAGCGCGACCAGCTGGCTCGAGGCAGGCGGTGCGCGGCCCGACCTGGCCGCGGGCCGCATCGAGGCGGACGTGACCGAGTTCAGTTGGGTGCAGGCGGCGCTGCTGTACCCCGACGACTTCCAGGCGTTCCTCACCGCTGGACACCGCGTGAGCGACGCCGGTACCTGGTACCCGCGGTGGTCCGATGGAACCCCCGCCAACCGCACGGCGATCGGCCTAGTCGGCGAGATCCTCACTCCGGCGGATGGCCGCGTGATCTTCGTCGAGTTCGAACAGGAGTGGTTCCCCGCCAAGATCCGGATGATCGATGGTAGTGGCCTGATCCATACGGTGCGTCCGCACCCCGGCCCAATCGCGCTTGGGGCTGACGATCTCGTGGTGGTGCCGCTCGTCGAGTATTCTGGACCCGTCGAGAGGACCAGTCTGTGGGCCATCGACCCCTGGAACGTACAACAGCCTGAGGAAATCGTCGTGCTCGGGTCGGGCGCACTGTATGTATCGGGGATCGCCTACCACAAGACCACGGCCTACTACTACGTCGCTTTCTCCGGCCAGGCGCCCCCCGGAGACCAATGCGTGGTGGAGCGGTACAACCCGGCCACGGGGGCAAAACGCCGGGTCGCCGGCACGGGAGATTGTGGCTTCAACGGTGACGGACCAGCCCCAGCGCTGGGCCTCAGGCTGAACTGGCCTGGCGACGAGACCATAAGCCCTCTCGCCATGGACGGCGATGTGCTGTTCATCGTTGATGGTGCGAACTCCAGGGTACGAGCCCTCAATCTCTCATTGTCCGACGAGCCCGATCCGAAGCAGGTGCACCTCGAACTGCTGACGCTCGATCCGGGCGCGATGGCGACGGTAGTCGGCGGGGGCGCGGAGGCGACTCCGCTGGGCGCGCCAGGCCGCGACATCGCCCTCGGCGGGCCTGGCCTCGTGACCATGGTCGACAAGGGCTTGTTGATCTCGACCAGTGGTGCCGGGCCGTGCTGCGACTACCCCCAAGCGGTGCTGGTGGACCTCACCCCCGGCGTGGCCAGCACCACGGCTCGGCTTGCAGGCGAGATCCGCGCCCTCCCGCCGTGGCAGGACATCCCGACCGACCGAACGCCGGTGAGCGGCCTGTCCCTCACCCGGATCTTCGGCGTCGCCTACGATGCGCCCCGCAAGCACTTCTACGTGGGCGGCCTCACCTTCGAGGCGCTCCTGGACCTGCGCTTCGCCGACTACGACGGCGACGGTGTCGGCGACTCGTACGACGACAGCGACGGTGACGGGCTGCTCGACGCCGACGAGCTGCGCTTCGGCACCGACCCGGCCCGGGCCGACACCAACGGCGACGGCATCGACGACTGGACCGAGGTGACGCGCGGGTGCCCCACCTGCGTCCGGGGCCAGCTCGTACCGGCCGGCTGGCTGGCCCCCAACCTCGACAACGAGGACGGCAACGATGCCGTCGACACCGACATCGACGGGGACGGACTGCCGAACTGCCAGGAGGACCTCAACTGCAACGGCGTGTTCGAGCCGGACGGGGAGCCCGGCGAGACCGACCCGAGGAACCCCGATCGCACGCCGCCCACCGTCACCATCCTGTCGATCAACGGGCAGCCAATGACGCCGGCGAACCTCGCGGACGTGGGCGGGGCCGCGACCGCGCTCGTCGTCTTCAGCGTGTCCGACGACCAGGCGGTCCGCGGCGCCAAGGCCTTCGGCACCGATCCCGAGGGGCTGGCGACTGGTCCCCACCTCGTCACGCCCCTCGGCGGCTCGCCCCCCGAGTACCAGGCCGCCGTGCCGCTGCTCCACGGCCAGAACACGCTGTCCATGATCGGCATCGATACCGCGGGGAACCGCGCCACCGCGAAGGCTCGCGTGACCACGGATCTCGAGCCGCCGCGCGCGACCCTGGTGTGGCCGCGCGACGGCTCGACCGTGCAGGTGCAGAACGTGTCGCTCAAGCTCGCGTTCAACGAGGACGTGACCATCGTCGTCGCCGGCACCACCATACCCGGCCTGCCGGCGACGGCGCCCGCGGCGGCGCTGGTCTCCTCGACGGCGGTGACGCTCGCCCCTGACCTCAACTCCGTCGTGCTGATCGTGCGGGATGCGTCGGGCAACGAGGCGTCGTACACTTTCACTGTGAAGTACCTGGCGGCAGGCCGCCTGCGGCCGGTCTCGGGCGACGGTCAGGTGGGCGCCATCGGCGACCCGGTCCAGGACTTGGTGGTCCAGCTCCAGCGGCCGGACGCCGGCGGCGTGTGGCAGGACGTGGCCGAGGCCGGCGCGAGCATCGAGTTCGAGGGGGCGCTCGCGCTCACCACGGTGACCGACGCGCAAGGCCGGGCCGGCACGGCCGGCGCCACGCCGCCGCCGACGTTCGGGGCCGGGGTGCAGCACGTGCGCGCCTTCATCACCGGCGCGCCACACCGGTACGTGGAGTTCGATCTGTTCGGCGCGGTCGACTTCGATCTGAACACGTCCGGCCTCCAGGCCAACCCGACGGCCACGGACCTCGCCAAGCTCGTGGTGCTGACGGGCACGGACCTGGTCGCGACCGTCGGGGAGACCCTGTACAAGCCGCTGCGCGTCGTCGGGGTGGACGCGCAAGGTAGCGTGGTGGCGGGCGCGGGCCTGAGCTTCGGCGTGACCAGCCAGCGGGAGAAGGACAACAGCTCGCTCGGGGCCCTCGCCGCCCCCGACACCGCTACCGGGCCGCTGGGCCTGGCGACCGCCGGCTTGACGCTCGGGCTCTACACCGACTCCAAGAGCACCGAGGCCGAGGTGCTGCTCAAGCGCGACCCCGAGGACGAGGAGCCGCAGCGGGTCGGCGTGAACCGGGTGCGGGTCACCCCCGCACTGGGCACGGTGGTCCCTGTGGACATCGAGCTGTACGCCTTGCCGGGCGGCCCGGCGACGGTCTATCCGTGCCGGTACGACCGGACCCTGGCGTCGGAGTGGGCCTGGTACGCGCTGTGCCCGGCGGCGGTGTCGGTATGCGTTGACGACTGGAAAGGCAACCCGGTGGCGGACGTCCCGGTGGTGTTCGCGGTCCTGCCGGCCGTGGACAAGGGGACCGGGGGGGACCCCGTGGCCCGCGGGGTGGCCGGGCAGAACCCGCGCTTCCTGCCGGCGGCCTTCGACGACGAGCGGACCAACGACGACCACTCGGGCGCGATCTTGAGGAGCGATCCGGGCCGCCGCTTCGTGGCGACGCGGGTGCTGCGCACCGACTACTACGGCCTGGCGCCCGTGCTCCTCATGCTCGGCAACAAACCATGGGTCCGCCACCCCGTCGCGATGACCGCACACACCGACGGCGGCGCGGCGCTCCAGGCGAGCTTCGCGGTGCACTCGTACGACGTGAAACTGGAGGGCGCGAGCTACGACCACTGCACCGGGAGCACCGTCCTGAGCCGCGACCTCTATCTGTCCCGCTCGGTCGGAGGCTACTTCGGCCCGCCGTACTACGGGGCGGTGGCGCCGGGCGGCTCGGTGGAGGCGGACTTCCAGATCGGCGAGCTGATCTTCCGTGAGGACCTGGAGCGCGACGCGAACGGCGCGCTGGTCAAGCTCGACGGGACCAAGGTGCGCGGCAATCGGACGCTGTACATCGACCGGGGCGAGCGGTCCGGCCAGACCGGGCCCAGCCTGGCGCCGCGGCAGAGCACGGCCAGCGTCACGCTGCGGTCACCCACCTACGACGCGACCGGCATGATGCACGCCGACATCACCTTGGGGGCCGGGGACGCGTACCACGACGTCTGGACGAGCGGCGCTCAGTACGACGGCCCGGACGCCGACCACAGGGTGAGGGTGCCGCCGGTGCGCAACGACGGTACCGTGCCCCGGATGGGCGACGGGGATTTCACCACGAACCTCCAGTATTGCACGCACTACGCGGGCGACCTGGAGCTGTGGATCTGGGGGTTCAGCACGACCAACAGCTACAAGATCACGAGGCCGAGCGGGGACCCGGTGACCTCGCCCACCGCCGACAACGAGTTCGTGTTCGACGACTCGAAGCAGGGCAAGCTGAAGATCGAGTTCAAGGCCACCTACCAGCCATACAGATACTACCGGCGGACGATGGCCCGGCAGACCCGCTGGGTGGTGAGCCCGATCGGGGACTCGCACTCGGGCGGCGCGACGACCAAGCTGAGCTGGAACCGGAGTTGGCCGGGCTCGCCCACGGAAGGCCGGGGCGAACCCGACAAGGGACGAGGCGTTCGGGCGGTCGCGACGTTTGCCGGCTTGCCCGCAAGCAACAGCGAGTTCGGCCTCAAGACGGTGCAGATGTACTGGCGCATGCCGGACCGGACGAACTACCCCCAGTGGCAAGGGACGACCGCGAACTACGAGGTGTTCTTCTCGAAGAACGCGTACAACGCCCCGGATCCGAATCGGAACCCCAACTGGTACTACTATTGGTCGCAGCTGGTGACGCCGTCGATTCTCGTGGCCAACAACTCCGAGTGCAACCCTCCCGACGCCCCCATCACTTGCCCAAGTCGCCCTGACATGATCTACGTCTCCGGCGAGAAGGGGGATGGGAGGTTCAGGGAAGGCAACTGCTACATCGAGGTATTCTGGGGCGGTGGGCAAATCGGGATGGCGCCCCTCACGCCGACACTGAAGGGCATCGACCAGTTCGTCCACACCGTTGTCCACGAGTCCCAACACTACGTCTGGGCATGCGACTGGTGGCAGAACAGCACGCAGTACCACGCCGACAGATGCGGGCTCTGGGGGCGGTGGGACGACTATGACTGCGACGGGCTGCCCAACGCCGAGGAAGACCTCAACGGCAACACCTTCTGGGACCCGGCGACCGAGACGTATGACGTCCGAAACAAGCTCACAGCTGGCGCCCCCGGGCCGGCATCGATCGTTGACGACGATGAGGAGTACAAGAACTACAAGGACCACGCAGGCGCAAATGGTCAAGCCTACCACTCACGTGACTGGGCCGCGCCGGGCAAGCAGTGCGGCATTCTGACCGAGTAGCGGCCCGGCCATGCGCCTGGCTCGCCTGGCCGTGTTTCTGGTGGTGCTGGGCGCGACGCTGCGCACGGGCGCCGCCCCGCATCCGGATGACGTCCTGGAGACGCAGCGTGATCTCCTCGAGCGCGTTGCTCGCGGTGGGAGGCCAACACCGGCCGAGCGGAGGACACTGCGGTCCATGCTCTGGAGCGAGAGCCTCGACGTGGTCAGCGTGGGGGCCTGGGCCCTGACACGCACGCACGATCGCGGTGCGCTGGCAGACATGCGCAAGCGACTTCACATCGAGGAGCGGAAGGAGAAAGGGCGCCCCTTTCACCTGTGGGACACGGCCGCCATGCTCAGGTTGGCGCCGATTCGCCTGCAGAAGCGTTCGACCGTCGAGTCTCGGCGCCTTTGGGAGTCTCTCCTGCGTCACGACGTGAATGCGACCGTGCGGGCGGAGGCTGCCAAGGAGATCGTGGCGCTGCGCCACCCGCGGGCGCTGGAACTGCTGCGCGTCATCCTTGCGCAGGCGCACGGAAAGCGCTGGTTCGACGGGAACCTGCTCACGCAAACCGTGTTCGCGCTGGGCCGGCTGGCCCTGAGCGACACCGTGGGCGAGCTCAAGGGCGTGCTCGGCAGCGGCAACAGGCCTGGGGGCGTCGGCTACGTGGCGATCCTGCAACTCGAGCAGTGCCAGACGCTCTTTCGGGAGCCGTGCTCGCACGTCAAGATGTACATGACCGTGGATGCCTACGCGCGCCGGGCGCTGGAGGCCATCACGGGGGAGTCGTGGACGAACCGCTGGACCAAGGCCCCAGCCCTACCGCCCGCCCGCCAGCCGGCGTCCGCCTCGCAGCCGACGCGAGCGCCAAGGCGGTGATTCACAACCATGAGCATGACGCAGAGCCTACGACCGGACCGACATGTCGAGTGAGTGGGAGTGGTACGCGCTGTGGCCGGCGGCGGTGCCGGCCTGCGTCAACGACTCGAATGGCAACCCGGTGGCGGACGTGCCGGTGGTGTTCGCGGTCCTGCCGGCCGTGGACAAGGGGACCGGGAGGGACCTGACGTTCCCGAGGATCCGATCGCCGGGTCCGCGCGGGCTGACGGGTGCCGCGCGGCGACGATCAGTCCGCCGCGGACGGCCGACGGGTGGCGCGAGACGCTCGGTCAGCGGATGGTCGAGGTCGTGCACGGGGTCGGGTTCAGCATGGGGGCGCACCTCGGCCGGCGGGTCGGTCGACGGGCCGGCTCGAGGGCGCCGCACGCGACGGGCGGATCGTCAGGCCGCTTGCCGCTCGTAGCGGTGGTGCAGCCCGTTGACCTCCGGGATCTCGATCACCTTGCCCATCTCAGGCGGCTGCGGCTCGCGGTGCTCCGGGGCATCGCCGGCGAGCCCCATGTGACAACGCGCCCCGTGGTAGTAGGCCACGCACGAGGTCAGCACGCGCCGGAGGTGCCGTTCGCCGAGCACCACGACGTGATCCAGGCACTCGCGGCGAACCGACCCGATGAGGCGCTCGACGTACGGCGACTGCCAGGGGCTGCGCGGGGCGATCAGGAACCTGAGGAGCAGGCGCATGGCGACGGACAGTAGGGCGGTGGGTCGGCCCACGCAACCCGATCGTCGGCTCGGGCGTTGATGGCCGGCCCCCAGCTCGCGCGTGGACGCCGCCCCGGGGACCATCCTGCGGCCCTTGGCGAACCGCCCGCGGGCCCCGGAAACCCTGCGGCGCCGTGCCCGAGTCGTGCGGCGACCTCCGGCGACCGTGCGGCGGGGTCACTGGACGATGCGGCGGCTTCAGGTAACCGTGCGGTGCCCTCCTGGAACCGTGCGCCGGCCTCCGGGAGCGCTGCGGCGGCCCGCCCAGGCCGCGCGGCGTCTCGCCTTGGCGCCGGGGCGGCGTTCCTGGCGCTGGCCGCGGCGTTCCTGGGCCGGGCGGCGGCGTCCATGCCGTCCGGTCCGGGCACCCGCGACCGTGTGTCGGGCTCCCGCCCGAATCCCGTGCGGTCAAGCCCTCGTGAGCAGGACCAGTGCCGGAGGAAGGACTCGAACCGTCTGGAGCTACGCGGCGAAGGGCGGGGTGCTACGCCAGCTCGAAGAGGCCGGCGGCGCCCATGCCGCCGCCGATGCACATCGTCACGACGCCGTACTTGGCGCCGCGGCGCTGCAGCTCGTACGCGAGGGTGGTGGTGAGCTTGGCGCCGGTGGCGCCGAGCGGGTGACCGAGGGCGATGGCGCCGCCGTTCACGTTGACGCGCTCGGGGTCCATGCCCAGCTCGCGGCGGCAGTACGCCGCCTGGGCCGCGAACGCCTCGTTCATCTCGAACAGGGCGATGTCCTCGAGCCGGAGGCCCGTGACCTTGAGCAGCTTGCGCACCGCGGGCACCGGGCCGGTGCCCATGATCTCCGGCGGGACGCCAACGGTCACGAACTCGCGCACCTTGACGAGCGGCTGGTAGCCCGCCGCCTTGGCCACGTCGGCGGCCATGACCACCACCGCCGCCGCGCCGTCGTTGACCGGCGACGAGTTGCCGGCGGTGACCGAGCCGGTCGGGTCGAAGGCCGGCTTCAGCTTCGCCAGGCTCTCCAGCGACGTGTCGGCGCGGGGGCACTCGTCCGTGTCGAAGGTGACCTCCTTCACCACGGGCTTGCCGTTCACGACCTCCGTGAGCCGTGCCTTCACCGGCACGATCTCGTCCTTGAACTTGCCCGCCTTGATCGCGGCCACGGCCTTCATGTGGCTCCGGTAGGCGAACTCGTCCTGCACCTCGCGCGAGACCTCGAACTTCCGCGCGACCATCTCCGCCGTCCGGCCCATGTCCATGTACGCCTCGGGCCAGCGCTCGATCAGCTCGGGGTTGGCGCTCGCCTTGTTGCCGCCCATGGGGACCATCGACATCGACTCGACGCCGCCGGCCACCGCGGCGTCGATGGCGCCCGTGCGGATGCGGTCCGCGGCCTGCACGATGGCCTGCAGGCCCGACGAGCAGAAGCGGTTGACGGTGGCCGCCGGCACCTCGTAGGGGATGCCCGCGTGGAAGGAGGCGATGCGGGCCACGTTCATGCCCTGCTCGCCCTCGGGGAACGCGCACCCCAGGACCACGTCACCCAGCTCCAGGGCATCGAACCCCTTCAGCCGGGCGACGGCCTGCTTGACGACGATCCCGGCCAGGGTGTCGGGCCGGGTCTCCCTCAGACTTCCCTTGGTGGCACGACCGACCGCGGAGCGGACGGCCGACACGATGACGACGTCGCGCATGGTCGTTCCTCCGCGTCAGTTCCTCAGTGGCTTGTTGTTCATGAGCATGTACTGCATCCGCTCCTGGCTCTTCGGCTCACCGCACAGCGACAGGAACGCCTCGCGCTCCAGATCGAGGATGTGCTGCTCGGAGACCCGCGCGTACTGCGACGTGTCGCCGCCGCACAGGATCCGGGTCAGGTGCTTCATGACCTTCTCGTCGTGCTCGGACGCCTGGTGCCCGGCCTTCAGGTTGTAGACGAACCACTCGAACATGGCGCCGCCGCTCTTGCCCGGCAGCCGGAACGTGGCCGGGCGCGGCCGGCGGTAACCCGCCTTCCACATGCCGAGGGCCACCTGCTTGGCGTCGTGGATGAGGTTCTCGCGGCGGAGCGTGACGCCGTCCTGCGGCAGCAGGAACTTGGCCTCGCGCGCCTCCTCGGCGCTGGTCGCCACGTTGGCGAGGCCGATCGTCATGAAGGCCTGCTTGATCATGGGGATCGGGTCGTACGACGCGTCGTCCGGGATGCCCGCCATCCAGCGCTTCAGCATGTTCATGCAGCCGCCGCCGGCGGGGATGACGCCGACGCCGACCTCGACCAGGCCGATGTACAGCTCGCAGTGCGCGCGCACGAACGGCGCGGCCAGCACCATCTCGGCGCCGCCGCCCAGGGCGAGCCCGGCCGGCGCCGCGACCACCGGCACGTCGGCGTAGCGCATCCGCTGATTGGCGGCCTGGAACGAGGCGATCATCCGGTCCAGGTCGTCCCACTTCTTCTGGCCGATGGCGACCATGATGGCGAAGAGGTTGGCCCCGGCGGAGAAGACGGTGGGGTCCTCGTTCCCGACGACCAGCCCGTGGAAGTCCCGCTCGGCTCTGTCGACCGCCTGGTGGATGCCGGCGATGATGTCGGTGTCGACGGCGTTCATCTTGGTGTGGAATTGCAGGAGCCCCACGCCGTCGCCGATGTCGAACATCGTCGCGCCCGGGTTCTCGAAGACCACCCGCTTCCCCTCGCGCAAGGCAGCGATGAGGATCTGCTTGGGCGGCTGCGGCACCGGGAGGTACTCCCCCTTGCCCTGGTTGGCGCCGTAGTCGAAGTAGGTCGGGCCGCCCGGGGTCCCGCCGTAGAAGCTGTCCTTCCCGGACTTGAGCAGGTCACGGACCTGCGGCGCCACCTCGATCCCCTCCTGCTCCATGCGGAGGGCGGTCTCCTTCACGCCCAGCGCGTCCCAGGTCTGGAAGGGCCCGAGCTCCCAGTTGAAGCCCCAGCGCATGCCGTTGTCGATGTTGACGATGTCGTCGGCGATCTCGCCGAGGCGGCGGGCCGAGTCGTTGAGCGTGGCCGCGGTGATCATCCACGCCAGCTGGCCGGCCTTGTCGTCGGCGCTGCAGAGCTTCTTGATCTTCTGCCCCACGTCCTCGAGGCCCTTGACTGCACCGATCGACGCGTACTTGGTCTTCTGCTGCGGCCGGTACTCGAGCGTGGCGAGGTCGAGGGACTGGATGTCCTTCCCGAACTTCTTGAAGAAGCCGCCCTTGACCTTCTGCCCGAGGATCCCCTTCTCGATCATCTTGTCGAGGTAGGGCGGGATCTTGAAGACGTCCCGCATCTCGTCGTTGGGCAGCGCGTCGTAGCAGTTGCGCGAGACGTGGACGATGGTGTCGAGGCCGACGATGTCCGCGGTGCGGAAGACCGCGCTCTTCGGCTTGCCCATGGGCGGGCCGCAGATGGCGTCCACGTCCTCGATGCTCAGGCCGAGCTTCTCCATGGCCCTGAGCGTCGACATCATGGCGAAGATGCCGATGCGGTTGGCGACGAAGTTGGGGGTGTCCTTGGCGAAGACGATCCCCTTGCCGAGCACGTCGGCGCCGAAGTCCGTCATGTACTTCGCGACCTCGGGATCGGTCTCGGGCCCGATCACCAGCTCGAGGAGCTTCATGTAGCGGACCGGGTTGAAGAAGTGCGTCACCAGGAAGTGCCGGCGGAAGTCGTCGCTACGACCCGCGGCCATCTTCACGAGCGCCAGACCGGAGGTGTTCGACGTCACGACGGAGCCCGGGCGCCGGTGCTGATCGACCCGCTGGAAGACCACGCGCTTGATGTCGAGGTCCTCTTTCACGACCTCGATGATCCAGTCGTAGTCCTTGATGCGCGCGAAGTCGTCCTCGAAGTTGCCCACCTCGATGAGGTCGGCGTCCCGGGAGGTCAGGAAGAGCGCCGGCTTGCTCTTGAGCGCCGCCTCCTTCCCCCCCCGCGACAGCTTGTTGCGGTCGTCCCCGGAGTCCTTGAGCACGATGTCGAGCATCAAGGAGGGGATCCCGGCGGAAGCCAGGTGAGCCGCAATCCCGCTCCCCATCACCCCGGCCCCGAGAATGGCCACCCGTTTGATCGGTTGCACCATGAGCACCTCCAGCGGCGCTTCATCGCGCCACGGGTGACGGTACGATCCTCGAAAGAGGGGTGTCAAGCGGTTTCGACGCGCCGCGTCGCATGGCGGCAGGAGACGCCATGGCCGTGATATGAAAGGGAATTCAGGTGTGGCCCGGCAGCCGCTAACCCGGCGATAACTCAGGGTGTCAAACCAGGCGGCGACGCCGCGAGTCGTCGTGAGTGCCTGGCATCCGGCCCGTCAGTCCGCGGGGAAGGGCTCGCCCAGCCAGGCCTGGTAGGCCGCCCGCGCCGCCTCGTCCGCATCGGCGCGCGGACGGATCTCGTAGCGATCGTAGGGACGGATGCCGAGCGTCACCGCGAGGTCGAGCAGCTCGTCGCGGCGGAAGACCGTGAGGCCCACGGTCTCGCCCGGCACGCGCGCGGCGAGGCGCTCGCGCAGGCTCTTCTCGTCCACCTTGTAGCTCTCCAGCGCCACCACCTCGTCACCGGGCGCCAGGCCGGCACGCTCCGCCGGACCTTCGGCGTGGACGGTCGCGATCACGGCGCGGCCGTGCTCCGACTTGGTGGTGACGCCCAGCCAGGCGGGTGGGCGCGGCGGCGGCGGCGGGGGCGGCTCGCCGGGGACCGCACCGGGGGGCGGGGGCGGCGGGGG
>JACRCY010000657.1 GCA_016218785.1 Deltaproteobacteria bacterium | reverse complement strand
GAGGCCGGAGACGGGCAACGGGAAATGATCTTGCCGGTTGCCAGTTGCCGGTCCCCCGTCTCCTGTTCCTGGCTTCAGTCGCTCAGAACGCGACCGCCCTGACTGCAAGTCCGCGTAACCAGATCACCCGGACGTGCGGCGGTGTTGACGTCCTCTTGCGCCTCGGGCGCCCTCCACCCCGCCACTTCGATCGTCGGCGCCGGGATGACGGTGCGCGCGGTGGTGTGGCAGCCGAGGGTGGAGAGCACCAGGCCGGGTCCGTCGGGTGCGGCGTCGCCCGCACCCGCCTCGCCTCCGGCCTCGGTCGCGCCACCGTCCAGGGCGCCGTGGCCTCCGCCACACCCCATGCTCGCCGCCGCCACCGCCACCGCCAGCCACCGCAGGGCCCGCATGCGAGCAGGACACGACGCCGCGAGCCGCGTGTCAAGGCCCGCGGCCCGGCTACAGCCGCATCCACACGCAGTCGATCACGTCGAGCGCCATGTGCAGCAACAAACCGACGCCGAGGAGGCGCGTGCGCGGCCACACCGCGAGGAGCAGGTAGGCGACGAGCGCCGGGTAGGAGTGCAGAGGGTGGACGCCGATGCTGCAGCGGTGAGCGTCGTAGGTCGGCCGGGCGAGGACGTGATCCAGGTCCACGACCATGGTCGCCAGCATCACGAGCCAGGCGCGCAGCCAGTGCGCGCGCCACGCGAGCCGGGCGACGAGCGCCGGCGCGGCCACGTGGAGGACGAGGTGGAGGACCGGGCGGAGCATGCTCGTCGGCGTCGCGCGACGGTCAGGTGAGCCGGCGTCGGGCCAGGGTGACGATCACCACGCCTACGACTATCGCCGCCGACACCGCAGTCATCGCGATCGACAGCTCGCGGAGTGTGTAGCCGCAGTCGCCGCGACGGGCGCTCATCCACCAGCCCGGGTGAGCGAGGAGCAGCGCGGCGAGCCAGGCGAGATGACAGCGGGCGACGCCCATTCGCCGCAGGAGCGCCGCCCCTAGGGCGACTACCAGCAGGGACACGCCGAACAGCAGCCAGCCCAGGCGCTCGTTGGCGCGAATGACGTCCATGGCGCCCTCGCCCGAGCACGCCCGCGCCGTCGCCGCGACGGCCAGCGGGGCGGCAGCGCCGAGGGCGGCCAGGTTCCGAGAACACACGGCGGGAGTGTATCATGGCCCTCATGTCCCCCGCCCCCGGGCCCTCCCGCGCCGAGTACGGCGGCCGCGTCAACCGCGTGCTCGACCACATCGACCGCCACCTCGCGGGGCCCCTCGGCCTGGAGGCGCTGGCCCGGGTCGCGGCCTTCTCGCCGTTCCACTTGCACCGCGTCGGCTTCGGCATCCCCGTGACGCCCCTCTGAGCGGTAGGGAGCCGAGACATGCCCGCGTACCAGGAACTGTCGATGTACTGCTTCTCGGGGACCGGCAATGCCCTCGCCGCCGGGAAGTGGATCGCGGCCCGGGCGGTGGCGGCCGGTACCGGCGCGCGGCTGACCCGCATCGACCGCCTCGCGCGCGCCGAGGTGCCCGCGCCCGCAACGGGGCGCGCGCTCCTCGGCTTCCTCTACGCCACGCACGGGTTCTGCGTGCCGTGGCTCATGCTGCGGCTCATCGTCCGCCTGCCCCGCCGCGCGGGCCGCGCCGTCGACGCCTTCCTCGTCAACACGCGCGGCGGGACCAAGTTCGGCCCGGTCCACCTGCCGGGGCTCAGCGGCGTCGCCCTGCTGCTCCCGTTGGTGATCCTGTGGCTCAAGGGGTATCGCGTGGTCGGCACGCGCCCCGTCGACCTCCCGTCGAACTGGATGCAGCTCCACCCGCCGTTCGGCGAGTCGACCGCGGCGGCCATCGCCGCGCGGCAGTGGGTGGCGGTGGAACGCTTCGCCGACCGGCTCCTCGCGGGCGGGCGCGCCTGGCACGGGTGGTGGACGCTGCCCGTCGACCTGGCCCTGCTCCCCATCGCGGCCGGCTACCTGCCGTTCGGCCGCTTCGGGCTCGCCAAGCTGCAGATCGCGTCGGCCGCCTGTGACGGGTGCGGCGTGTGCGCGCGCCTCTGTCCGGCCGCGGCCATCCGCATGGACCGGGACCGCCCGTACTGGACCTTCGACTGCGAGGCGTGCATGCGCTGCCTCTCGGTCTGCCCGCTCCAGGCGGTCCAGTCCTCGCACTCGTACCTCGCGGTGCTGATCCTCTCGTTCGGCCCGCTCGCGGGCCTGGCGCACGCCGCGGCCGCCGCCCTCGGCCGCCTGTGGGCGCCCCTCGGCGGCCGCCTCGGCTTCTGGGCGGTCTTCTACCCGCTCGCCATGCTGTGGATGTGGCTCTCCTACGACCTGCTCGCTCGCGCGCTGCGCGTCCGCTGGCTCAACCACCTGTTCACCTACACCTCGCTGACCCGCTACTGCCGCCGGTACCTGGCGCCCGGCATCCGCACGCGCGACCTCCGGCCACCGCGCGATCCCGACGCGGGTGCCGCCGCGTCGACGGAGGACCCCAGGCCGCGCGGCCAGGCTCCCGCCGCCTGAGCGGAGGTCAGTCGTGAGCCGTTGACACGACGGCCCCCTCCTGCTAGCCCCGTGATATGCGGGCCCTTGCGTACCTCCTCGCCCCGGCGCTCGTTGGCGGCCTCGGGGGCTGCAGCCTCAATGCCATGACCGGCAACATGATGGCGGACTACTCGGTGAAGCACGTGGTCCCCTACGTGTTCGAGACCGGCGACGTGGACATGGCCTGCAAGCTCGGCGTGTCGATGGGCCCATTTCTGCTGTCGTTCGGGCGCGTGACCACGCCACCCGATCGCTCCGGGATCGTGACCATGCTCTCCGCCGGCATGTGCGCCGAGGCCGACGCCCGGGAGGCGGAGCTCGACCAGCTCCGCGCGCTCAAGACGGGTCGCGCGGCCGAGGCCCAGGACGCGCGCGTCCGCGAGCACCGCGCCCACGAGGCGGCGGCGGCCCGCTACCAGGTCGCCTTCCAGCGCTTCGTCCGGGTCTTCGGGGAGCCGGGCGGCGGGTGCCGCCCGATCGCGAAGGAGGACGAGCTGCTCTACCTGCTCGGCCTCACCGGCGGCTTGCTGTCCGTGTTCCATGACCGCGCCGCCGGCGGCGCCCTGGGCGTGCCCATGGACATCCCGCGCAAGGTGGCGGCCGGCGCCGCGTGCCTCGACGACGGGAAGTTCTGGGGCGTGCCCCGGGCGCTCCAGGCCGCGGTCTGGGCCAGCGTGCCGGGCTCGGCCCCGGCCGGATCCCCCGACCCGTTCGTGGTGCTCCAGCAGTCGGCGCGCGCGGGCCAGGAGAAGGGGCTGCGGCTCGCCGGCGCCTTCCTGGCCCAGATCGCCGCCAACGCCGGCAAGAGCGACACGCTGCGCACCGGCATCCGGGAGCACGCCGCGGCGGTGCGCAACAAGCCCGCGCTCGAGGCCTACCGCACGCTCGACCGATATGCGACCATGCTGGTCGAGCACGAGTCGGACAAGCTCTGGACCCAGGCGACCGGGCACCGCACCCCGGTCGGGTCCTTCGGCACGTTCCCCGAGGACGAGACCAAGCCCCCAGGAGGCGAGAGCGACGACAAGAAGGACGACAGCCTCCTCGAGGGGCTCGAGACGGAGCAGAAGTAGACCATGACGCATCCCCCCTCCGCCATTTTCGGCCTCTCCGCGCGGGACTCGCGCGGTGGGGGGAGGCTCGACGGGCTCTGCCCGTCGAGGGGGGACGGGAACGTCCCCCCCTGAAAGGAGAAGAAATGACCCGCGTGACCACCTTCCTCGTCGCCGCGACCCTGGCCGCGCTCGCTGCGGCCCCCGCCGCCGCGCAGGAGAAGATCCTGTGCGTCTACGACCCGAGCGGCGCCAACGGCGACGCATTTGCCCTGGCCAAGGAGTTCCGCACCGCCGCGGTCGCGTGGGGCATCACCCTGAACCTCAAGCCCTATACCGACGAGAAGACGGCGTCCGAGGACTTCAAGGCCGGCAAGTGTCACGGCGCCGTGATGACCGGCGTGCGCACGCGGGCGTTCAACAAGTTCAGCGCCAGCTTCGAGGCCATGGGGGGGCTACAGACGTACGCCCAGATGCGCCAGCTCATGACGAACATCGCCAGCCCCAAGGCCGGCGGCCTCATGAAGCGTGGCGACTACGAGACCGCGGCCATCTTCCCCGGCGGCGCGGTCTACCTCTTCGTCAGCGACAAGAACATCAAGACCGTCGGTGACCTCGCGGGCAAGCGCATCGCCACCCTCGACTACGACGTGGCCGCGAAGATCATGGTGCAGCAGGTCGGCGCCTCCATGGTGGTCGCCGACATCGGCACCTTCGCCGGCATGTTCAACAACGGCGGGGTCCACGCCTGCTACGCGCCGGCCACCGCCTACCAGCCCCTCGAGCTCAAGAAGGGCCTGGGCACCAAGGGCGGCATCATGAAGTACCCGCTGGCCCAGCTCACCATGCAGGTCGTCATTCGCTCGGCGGACTTCCCGGCCACCTTCGGCCAGAAGTCGCGCGAGTGGGCGGCCAAGGAGTTCAACAAGTTCCTGAAGGTGATCACCAAGGCGGACAAGTCGATCCCGGGCAAGTACTGGGTCGACGTGCCGAAAGGCGACCAGGACAAGTACGACCTCCTCTTCCGCGACGTGCGCGTCCGCCTGCGCGACAACGAGAAGGCCTTCGACGGCCAGGCGCTGAAGCTCCTGCGCAAGATCCGCTGCAAGGCCGACGCCACGCGCGCCGAGTGCGCGGAGCAGAAGGAGTAGCCCGCCGCCGCCCGGAATCCCTTCCCCCGCGGCCGGAGCCGGCCGCCGCCCACCCGGCGTACACGTCCGGGGTACGACGAAGGAGAGACCGTGCCCGCTACCGCAGAGCGCGCGTCACCGACCCGCACGTGGCTGTCGACCGTCCCGATCCTGCTCCTGCTCCTCGTGGTGCTGCTCCACGGCACCGGGGAAAAAATCCACGCCCGACTGCTCGAGATCGGCCAGCGCTCCTGGCCGGGCTACGCCCAGCTGCGCGTCGATCCGAAGCCGCCGACGTGCGACGCGAAGGCCGTGGCGCCGGCGCCAGCGGCCGCACCCAAGGCGGGGGCACCCGCGGCGGGGCCGGCCAGCGGCCCGGCGTCCGCGCCCGCGGCCTCGGCGCCCGCCTCGGCCGCCGCCAAGGATGCGCCCAAGGACGCGCCCAAGGATGCTATCGACGACCTGTTCGGCGAGGACACGGTTTCGGCCGAGGCGGTCAAGGCTGCCGCGAACGCCGCGCGCAAGCGCTGCGCGGACGAGCACGCGGCCTACCAGGCGGCCGTCAAGAGCCTCACCGGCGGCCTGAGAGCCTTCCGCGCCGTCGAGAAGGGGATCGCCAGCGGGGTCGATCTCGCGGTC
>JACRCY010000656.1 GCA_016218785.1 Deltaproteobacteria bacterium | reverse complement strand
CGCGGGCGAAGCCGGCGGCGCAGGTGCGGTCTGCGGCGGGGCGGGTGGGGCTGGGGGCACCGCGGGCGCAGCCGGGGCAACGTTGGGCGGGGCGGTCGGCGTCGCGCCGGCCGCCCTGGCCGCCCCGGTGCGTCCGAGGTAACGCAGCCGCGTCAGCTCGGCGCTCACCTTGGCGTGCGTCTGACGCAGGGCGAGGAGGTCGCTCTCGAGCTGACGCCGCTGGGCACGCTCGGCCTCGAGCCGCGCCTCGGCCTCCTCGGCGGCGCGGCGCGTGCGCTCGCCGGCGGCGGTCGCCTCGCCGAGCGCCTGGCGCACCTCCTCGACCGTCTGCCGCAGCGTCACCAGCTCCACCTGGGCGCCGGCGAACTCCTCCCCGCGCTGGTCCAGGCTCGCCTGGGCCGCCGCGACCTGAGCCGCGTTGCGGTCCACGGCGTCCTTCAGCCTCCAGTTCTCGCTCTGCACCCGCTCCAGCTCACCGACGGCGTACTCCAGCTCGCTGGCGCGCACCTGGATCTCCATCTCCAGGCGTACGCGATCAGCGGCCTGGCCGGCCTCGATCTCCTGGAGCCGGCCACGCACCTCGGCCAGGGCGGCGGCGTGCTCCTCCTCGGAGCCCGCGGCCTGGGCTCGCAGCCGACCCAGCTCCTCCTCGACGCGGGCGGCGCGCTTGCGCTCGGTCGTCACCGCCTCCTCGGCGGCGCGCAGGCGCGCGTCGCGCTCCTCGGCGGCGCGCCGGAGCCCCTCCAGTTCCTGCTTGAGCGCCGCGGTCGCGGCCCGGGCCGCCTCGACCTCGGCGCGATGCGAGGCCACCGCGGCGGTCTCGGTGGCGGCCGCCGCCTCCACGCTGTGCGCGCGGGCCGCCGCCTCCTCGGCCTGCGCCCGCAGTGCCGCGATCTCGGCGCTCTGCTCGGCCCGCAGGCGGGCGTTCTCCTCGCGCGCCGCGGCCAGCTCGTTCAGGACCTGGCCGAGCTCCTCCCCCATGCGGCCCTGGGTCTCGCGCTCCCGCCGGACCGCCTCCTCCGCCTGCGCGTGCAGCTGCTCGCGCTCGGCGAGGTGCGCGCGCAGCGCCACCCGCTCCTGCTCGTGCGCGTGCACCTCGCCGCGCAGGGTCGCGATCTCGGCCTGGCGCGCCTTGCGCTCCTGAGCCTCGCGCTCCACCTGGCGCCGCAGCTCCGCCACCTCCCCCTGGGCCGCCGCGAGCTGCGTCTCGGTCTCCGCGAGGGCGCCGGCTCCGGCGGCGGCACGCTCCTCCCCCTCGGCGGCGCGCGTCTGGAGACCCGCGCGGCGCTCGCGCTCGCCCTCGAGATCCTTCCGCGCCTGCTGGAGCTCGCGCTCCGCCTCGTCGCTGCGTCGCGCGCGCGCCTGCAGCTCGGCCGCCAGCAGCTCGGTCGCCTCGCGCAGCGAGGTGGCCTCGCCGCGCAGCCGCTCGGCCTCCTGGCGCTCGCGGGCCGCGTCGCGCTCGGCCTGCTCGAGCCGCGCGCGGGCCTCCTCGAGCTCCGCGCTCGTCCGCGTCAGCTCCTCCCCGCGGACGCGGATCTCCCCCCGCAGCCCGGCAGCGTCCGCCGTCTGCGCGAGGAGGCTCTCGATCTCGTCCTTCAGGCGCGCGACCTCGGCCTCGTGGGCGCGCACCGCGCCCCGCAGCACGGCCGCGGCCCCCTCGGCGGCGCGCAGCGCCTCGCGCAGCCGCCGCTCCTCCGCCTCCCCCGCCGTGCGCGCCTCGGTCGTGCGCCGGGACTCCGCCTGCAGCCGCGCCACGTCGGCCACGGCGGTCGCCTCGCGCAGCTGCGCCGCGCGCAGCTCGGTCACCAGGGTGACGCGCTGCTCCTCGGCGGCGCGCAGCTCCTGCGCCCGCCGGCTGGCCTCGTCGCGCAGGCGATCACGCTCCGCCGCGATCTCCGCCAGCAGTCGGCCGCGCTCGACGCCGTCCGAGATGCGGCCGCGAAGTCGCTCGAGCTCGGCCCGCGCCGACATCAGCTCGGTGGTCACCTCCTCGACGCGGTGCTTGGCCTGCTCCCCCTCGCTGCGGTGCCGCGCGGCCCACTCGAGGCGCGCCGCGTAGTCGGTCTCGAGCTCCTCGACCCGGCCCTTCGCCGCGCCCAGGCTCCGCTCCAGCTCGGCGACGGCGTCGCGCGCCGCACGCGCATCGGTGGCGCTCGCCGCCGCGCGTCGCTCGACCTCGTCGATGCGCACCTGCGTGGCGGCCCGCTCCGCCTCGGCGTGCGCCAGGCTCTCCTCGAGGGTGGCGCGGGTGGCGCCGAGGTCGGTCACCTCCTGCTCGAGGCGCCGCACCGTCTCGTCGCGCTGGACGACCCGGGCCGAGAACAGCTCGCACAGGCCCTCGGCCTCCTCCCGCCGCCGCGCGGCCCCGGCCGCCTGGCCCCGCGCCTGCGCGGCCTCCGCCTGGAGGCGCGACAGGTCCTTCTCGAGGTCGACCAGGCGCGCTTGTCGCTCGGCGAGCTCGGCCTCGCGCTCCCGGATCTCCGCGGCGAGCGCGTCGTAGCCGGCGTGGACGCTCGCGGCGGCGGCCGCCCGGGCCTGCGCCTCCTCGCGCATGCCCCGGATGACCTCGGCCATCTCCTCGATGCGGGCGGCGCGCTCGAGCCGCTCCTGCTCGAGCCGCCCGCGGGCCTCCTCGGCCTCGCGCAGGAGGCGCCCCTGGCGCTCGAGCTCGGTCCGCAGCGCGGCGGCGTTCTGCTCGTGACGGGCGAGCTCCCCGCGCAGCTGCCGCGCCTCGTCGCTCGCCGCCGCGGCGGCCCGCTGGTGGGAGCGCAGCTCCTCGGCCTCGCCCTCCGCCGCGTGCACCCGCGCGGCCAGCCGCTCCTCCTCGGCGCGCAGCGCCACCTCGCGCTCGCCGACGATGCGCAGCTCCTCGCGCAGCGTGTCGCGCTCGCGCATGGCGTCGACGTGCCGCTCGCGGAGCACGCGGAACTCGTCGGCGCGGCGGGCCACCTCCTGCGCCAGCTGGGCCTCGCGCAGGTCGCGGGCGCAGACCTCCTCGCGCTTGGCGTCGATCTCGGCGAGGGCCTCCTGCAACCGGCCGACGCTGCTCTCCAGCTCGTGCCGCAGCTCCTGCTGCCCGGCCACCGCGGCGTTCCGCTCGGCCTGGGCGCGGTCGCGGTCGGTGGCCAGCTCCAGGATGGCCCCCTCCGTCTCGCGCGAGTGCCGGGCGAGCGTGGCGCGGGCCTCCTGCTCGTTCTTGATCTGGGCGAGCAGCCCGCCGAGCCGGTCGCGCTCCTCGGCGAGCCGCGCGGTGACCCGGAGGGCCTCGGTCTCGGCGTGGGCCCGGCCGCGCTCGGTCCGCTCCAGCTCGTGCCGCAGCGCCGCGACCTCGGCCGCCTGCGCCGTGCGTCTGGCCTCCAGGTCCCGCAGCTGCGCCGTCGCGGCCCGCGCCTCCTCGGTCGCCCGGGCCGCCTGCGCCGCGGCGGCCCGGAGCCGGGCCGCGCGCTCCGTGATCTCGCGCTCGAGCCGCTCGTGGCGCGCCGCGCGCCCCGCCAGCCGCAGCACCTCAGCGTCGGCGACCTGCGCCTGGGCGGCAAGGCGGTGGACGTCGCGGGTGGCCGCGGCCAGCTCGGCGCGGAGCGCCTGCTCGCGCTCGGCCAGCGCCGCGGCGAAGGGGTAGTAGGGCAGCGTCACCAGCAGCGCGTCCCCGAGGGCCCAGGTGCGGGTCCGGCCCGCGACCAGCCAGCGGTGCGACGGAGGCTCGGGCTGCGGCAGGAAGGCATCGGCCAGCATCAGCTCGGCCGCGCCGCCCGCGGCGCCGAAGGTGAACGCGAGCGTCGGGCTCTGCTCGAGCCAGTCGATCGCGGGCAGCCGCCGCCGCACCGCCGCCTCGACGGCGCCCTGGTCGGCCGGCGGCGCCGCCGCGCCGAGGGAGCGGCCGGTCGGCAGGCCGGCATACAGGAAGCCGTCGGTCCGGAGCAGCCGCTGGATCTCGTCGAGCAGCCGCTCCCGCGCCGCCTCGGCGGCGGCGCCCAGCAGCTCGGCGCACACGACCACGTCGACCGCGGCGTCGGGCAGCGGGAGCGGGTGCCCCTCGTGGAGGACCAGCCAGTCCACCTCGGGGTGCTCGTGGCGCCGCGCCTCGGCCGCGGCCAGGTCCACCGCGACGACCACGCGGGACGCGCCCGCCTGCTTCAGCCGGACCGCGCCGCTGCCGTCCCCGGCCCCGAGGTCGAGGACCACCCGCCCCGCGACCATCCCCTCGAGCCAGAGGTAGGCTGGCAGTCTGGCCAGACCGGGATCCGGCGCGCCGTGCTTCGGGGATTCGGGGGCCATCACTGCCTCGGACCGCACACCCACCGCGGAGCCACTTCCGCTGCGCGATCCTAGTGCAACCCTCCGCGAACCTGCAACTTCTCTCCGCCGTCGCATTGACAGTGGCCGAGGTGCCCGGAATACTCCGAGGACATCGCGCGCAGACGCTGCGCGGCGCGCGGCACGGCATGGCGCAGGCCTCACAAGTCAAGGTGTGGATCAAGCGCGTGGTCCCGTGGCTCGTGGCCGCGGGGCTGCTGGCCTACGTCTTCCACGCCGTCCCCTTCTCGCGGATGTGGGGCGAGCTCAGACGCGTCGGCTTCTGGGGCGTCTTCGTCTTCAGCGTCATCTACTTCGTGTACGCCTACGCCGCGGACGTGCTCGCCACCTGGGCCACGTTCCGCTGGTTCTGCGCGCCCCTCAAGCTGTGGGACGTGGTCCTGATCCGCGGCGCGACCTACCTGCTGGCGATGGTCAACTACACCCTCGGCCAGGGCGGCATCATCTACATCGTCGGCCGCCGCCATGGCGTGGGCGTGGCGCGCGCCACGGGCACGGTCCTCCTGACCATGGGCGTGATGCTCGTGGCGCTCCTCCTGCTCGGCGGCATCGGCAGCTACCTCGGCGATCCGCACGACGCACGGCTGCGGATGGTGCGCATCATCTGCACCGGGGGCCTCGCGGCCTTCGCCCTCTACCTCGTGGTGATCGCGATCCGGCCCGGGTTCCTCGCGCGGCGCGCCCTGCTCCAGCCGCTGTTCGACGCCGGCATCCTCGGTACCTTCAAGGCCTTCCTGGTCCGCTTCCCCCACGTGGTGGGGCACGTGGTCTTCCAGTGGATCCTGCTCCGCATGTTCCACGTCGACCTGCCGTTCGCGGCCGCCGCCACCCTGCTCCCGGTGGTCTTCGTCATCGCCTGGCTCCCGATCACGGTCCAGGGCCTGGGCACGCAGCAGGTCGCCGCCATGGAGCTGATTGGCAAGTACGCCACCGGCGCGACGCTCGAGGAACAGCGCGCGCAGATCGTCGCCTGGGGGCTGACGGTCACGGCGGTGTTCGTCGTCTACAGCATCCTGACCGGCCTGTGCTGCCTGCGCGGCGCCACCGCCCTGGCGGCCGCGCCCCCCCCGGGCGACGCGGGGGCGTCGGCCGCGGACGACGCCCCGGCGCCCTCGCGTGCGGGCGAGTCTCTTTGACGCTGCACCCGCGACGCTGCTAGCCTGGGGGAGCACATGGCCCACTACAAGCAACCGCGCAAGTTCAACTGGGTCTCGGTGCCGTTCTACGCGGCGCTCATCGGCCTCGTCTACTGCGGGATCAAGTTCGGGCCGCCCTACTGGCGCAACATGAAGGTCGACGAGGTCGTGCGCTCGACCGTCAACGAGTACTGGTCGCTGACCCGCGGCAGCTCGAGCTACGACGCCCCGCCGGAGCTGCGCGACCGCTTCGAGAAGCGCCTCCGCGACCTCGGCGTCGACGACCCGAAGGCCGAGTTCATCTTCGAGCGCGACGGCGAAGACCTGCGCGTCACGGCCAGGTACCACGTCGTGGTGCCGCATTGGTTCACGAGCCGCACCACCTCCATGCGCTTCGCCCCCACCGCCGCGACCCCGATCGTCGACAAGCGCATGTGACCTCCGCCCGCCGCGCGTGGAGCCCCCGCGCGCCGCGGCTGGCGCCCCGCGCGCCGCGGCTTTTCCCTTTACAGCCGAATCATGCGTACACTAAGATACTGATTCGGCCGGTGGTGTTCCTGCCACCGGAGGACAGCTGTCCGTGGCGCGATGGCGAAGCTGATCGTCGTCTCCAGTGATGAGCAGCAGGAGTTCGAGCTCGGCCCGATCAACACGATCGGCCGCCACCCCGACAACACCATCCAGGTCCTCGACCGCATCATCTCCAAGGAGCACGCGCAGATCCTGCGCATGCCCGACGGCCGCTTCCGCCTCCGCGATCTCGGCAGCCTGAACGGCACCTGGGTCCGCGGCGAGCGCATCCAGGACTACGTGCTCGCCGACGGCGACGAGGTGACCCTCGGCGCCACCCGGATGGTGTTCGTCGACGCCACCAACGCCGACCAGGCGATCCAGCGCGTCACCATCAAGCCCGGGATGACCGAGAGCCACATCCGCCAGCGGATCGCGGCGGTGCCCTCGATCGAGTTCCAGCCCGAGCGCGAGATCACCGACGTCAACTCGCTGCGGCGCGACTACGAGAAGCTGCGCATCGCGCACGAGCTCAACCGCTCCGTCGGCGTCGAGCTCGACCTCGACCAGTTGCTGACCAAGATCCTCGACAAGGCCTTCGAGCTGCTCCCCGCCGACCGCGGCGTGGTGCTGCTGCTCGATCAGCGCAGCGGCGAGCTGAAGCCGAAGTGCGTCAAGACGCGCGACGGCAAGGCCGAGGACATCGTCATCTCCAACAGCATCATCAGCGAGGTGCTGCGCGAGCGGAGCGCGGTGCTGTCCTCCGACGCCACCATGGACAGCCGCTTCTCCGGCGCCCACTCGATCATCATGCAGGGGATCCGCTCGACCATGTGCGTCCCCCTGCTGTCGAGCGACGAGCTGCTCGGCATCATGCACCTCGACTCGCAGATCGCCACCAACGCGTTCACCGAGAAGGACCTGCAGATCTTCACCGGCATCGCCAACCAGGCCGCGCTGCAGATCCAGAACGCCCGCATGGCCAAGAAGATCGAGGAGGAGGCCAAGACCCGCGCGCAGTTCCAGCGGCTGCTCTCCCCCAACCTCGTCGAGCAGGTGGTCGCCGGCAAGCTCCAGCTCGAGAAGGGCGGCGAGCTGCGCGAGGTGACGATCCTCTATGCCGACATCCGCGGGTTCACCGCGATGAGCGAGTCGCGGCCGGCGCCCGAGATCGTCGCGATGCTGAACGAGTACTTCGAGGTCATGGTCGAGGTGCTCTTCCGCATGAACGGCACGCTCGACAAGTACGTCGGCGACGAGATCATGGCGCTCTTCGGCGCGCCGCTCGCCATGCCCGACGCGCCGCTGGCCGCGGTCCGCTGCGGCGTCGAGATGCAGCGCGTGCTCGGCGAGTTCAACCGCACGCGCCAGTCGGAGAACCT
>JACRCY010000062.1 GCA_016218785.1 Deltaproteobacteria bacterium | reverse complement strand
TCCCCCCGACACCTGGGGCCTGCTACCCGGCGCACCGACGCTTACCGGGACGGGACTTGCACCCGCTGGAGAGGCGCAGCGCGAAGCCGTTGCCCCAGCCCTCTCGGACTGTCGGTCGTCTTCGTCGCGACGCACCATGCTAAGAGATTACGACTTATTTCCACCAGAGTCAATGAAACGTGATTACATCTCCTCGGTGATCAGCCCGTAGTAGCGGCCGAGCCAGTACGCGAGCAGGTAGTCCTCCGGCGACTCGATCGACAGCGGGTCGGCGGGCGACTGCTCCATCTGGTACGGGTTGTTGATCCAGTGGAAGTTGTCCATCTCGCGCACGCCCGGCGGGATGACGACGTCGGTCATCGGCTCGTCGCTGCGGGTGCGGCAGACCTCGGTGTAGGTCGAGATGGTGTCGACGGCGTAGTGCGCCTTCGAGGCCGGGAAGGTCTTGAGCGCGCACAGGGCGGTGTTGGCCTCCGCGGTGGGCCACGGGTCGGCGGGGTCGCGATTGACGAGGTAGAAGAACGTGTAGAGCGAGTTCTCCTGGATCCGCATGGGGAAGCGGTCGCCCGCGTCCCAGAGCTCCGTCGCCAGGATGCGACGGTACTCGGCGAGCAGCGCCGGGTCGTTCTCGTGGCGCAAGAGGCCGTACATCGCGAGCTGCGCCATGTTGTGGTTGTTCCAGTTGGTCTTGCAGTCGAGCCCGAGCCCCATCTGCGGCAGGTGCTCGGTGTAGGGCAGCGGGCTCTCGTCGGCGATGCAGGTCTGCTTCCCGGCGCGCTGGAGCATGCAGTCGTCGTAGAAGTCCTGGTACTTCTGCCCGCCCACGACCGCGGCCAGCCGTACCCAGGAGAGCGACAGGAGGGCGTTGAAGCCCGGGTAGTCCCCCATGGAGTAGGCGTGCATCTCCCCGAACATCGTGACCTTCCCGTCGATGTCCACGATGTGGAGCTGGTTGTCCACCATGTGGTCGCCGACGGCGGTGACGATCTCGGCGACCTGGGCGCGCACCTCGGGGTCGTCGACGATCTCCCAGGCCACGGCCATCGAGAACATGTGCGCGGCGTACTCGTCCTTGGAGACGTCGTTCTTGAACCACCAGCCGGCCCACGGGCCCGAGGTGACCTCGTTGAAGCGCTTGCAGTGCTCCACCGCGAGGTCGCAGTCGGGGTACCAGGAGGCGAGCTGCTCGGCCGTGGGGAAGCCGGGCAGGGCGGGGTTGATGAAGACGCGCGTGAACAGACCGCGCACGCCGGTGATCTCGAGCATCGAGTGCTCGCCCCGGATCAGGCGCCGCAGGTTGTCGAGCGCCTCGGGGCTGCGGGTGGCGGCGTAGCGGAAGGCCTGCGACGCGGAGTAGAGCGAGGACCAGGTGCCGACGTTGTCGCTCATGCCGACCGTGTCGAGCGTGTCGCCGTCGGCCCGGAGCTTCACGCTGAAGAAGAGGTCCTGGCCGGCCGGCACGTGCCAGCGCTGGGCCACCTCGTCGAAGCGCGCGGCCTTCTCGGCGAGGGTCTCCAGGGTGCCGACGACGTCGGGGCAGGCGAGGGGCTCCAGGTCGCCGGCGCCGGGGCGCGCCGTGTCCACGGCCGCGTCATGGGGCGTCGCTCCGCTGCCACCGCACCCTGCCGCCACTGCCAGTATCACAACGACGCACGTCACCCGCATGGCCCAAGTGTCGCGCCGCGCCCGCGTTTGCGCAACCGTGGCCCGGGCGCGGCTCCGTGGGGAGTCGGACTGAGCCTGCGGAGTCCATCCCCCTTCGAACTTGCGACAACTTGCAGGGGGGATGGACCCGGCGGGCTCCCGTCGTGTGGTCCAACTGGCTGGAACTGCACCCCCGCGGCCGCGGGCGCTTCTCACCGTGCGGAGCCGGCGCTAGGATGACCCGCCAGGTGTCCCGCGTGCCACGGCGCAGCCCCCCACGAGCGCTCGTCTTCGCCCTGGCCGGCGTCGCGCTCCTCTGGGCCACCGCGGCGGGCGCCCACCCGATGGGGACGCTCAGCGTCAGCCGGTGGACCTCCATCACCGTGCACGGCGATCGGCTGGAGATCATCCATCGGGTGGACTACGCGGAGGTGCCCACGGCGGCGGAGCTGGGGGCCGCGGGCCTGCGGGCGCCGCCGACCGGCACCGCGCGGGACGCGCTGTGCGCGCGGCTGGCCGCCCGCGTCGCCGGCGGGCTCCGGGTCACCGTCGACGGCGTGCCGGTCGCGCCGACACTCGAGCACTCCGTGCTCGAGGTGCTGCCGGGTGAGGGTGGGCTCCCCACGTTCCGCCTCGACCTCTTCCTCGGCGCGGGTCTGAAGGGCGCCCCCGGTGCCGAGGCCGCGCTGCGGTTCGAGGACGGCAACTTCCAGGACCGCGTCGGCTGGCAGGAGGTCGTGGCCGAGGCGACCGAGGGCGCGGCGCTCCTCGCGTCCGACGTGCCGCGGCAGGACCGCAGCCGGGGCCTGAGCGTCTTCCCCAAGGACGCCGAGACCGCGCCCCTGCGCGTGAGATCGGCCGCCCTGCGGGTGCGGCCAGGTCGGCCGGCGGCCAGTCTCCCGGCCTCGACGGCGCCCGCGGGCCCGAGCAGCCGGCCGGCGCGGGCCCCCGACCGCCTGACGGCGCTCGTCGGGACCGGCGCGCCGACGCCCTCCCTCGTGGTGCTGGCGCTCCTGATCGCGTTCGGTCTGGGCGCGTTCCACGCGCTGTCACCCGGCCACGGCAAGGCCCTGGTGGCCGCCTGGCTGGTCGGCTCGCAGGGCACGACGCGCCACGCCGTCCTCCTCGGTGTCGTCGTCACCCTGACGCACACCGCCGGCGTGTTCGCGCTGGGCGGCGTGACGCTGGGGCTCTCGCAGTGGATCATGCCGGACCGCCTGCTCCCGTGGCTGGAGCTGGCCTCGGGCGTGATGATCGTGGTCATCGGCGGCACCATGATGGTCCAGCGCTGGCGAGGCGCCGATCGTGGCGGCGCGCCGCACCCCGCCCCCGACCTCGCGCAGGCGAGCTTCCGCGTGGCGACCACGCGCCGCCTCCTGATGCGGGTGCACGATCCCGACCACGGGCACGATCCCGACCTCGGCCACCATCACCACGGCCTCTTCGGTGGCTCCCACGCGCATTCCCATCCCCCGCCGCGGGGCCCGATCAGCCTGCGGTCGCTCGTGGCGATGGGGGTGTCCGGTGGGCTGGTGCCGTGCCCGTCGGCGCTGGTGGTGCTGCTGTCGGCCATCGCGTTCAACCGCGTTGGTCTCGGGCTCGGGTTGATCGTCGCCTTTTCGCTCGGGCTCGCGAGCGTGCTCTCGGTGATCGGCGTGCTCGTGGTGCATGGTGCGCGGCTGCTGGAACGGGTGCGCGGCTTCGAGCGCTTGGGGTGGTGGCTGCCGGTCGCCTCGGCGCTCCTGGTCACGGTTCTGGGGCTCGCGCTGTCGGTGAAGGCGGTGGCGGCGCTGGGGGCTACGCGCCTGGGGTCGTGACGCGCCGCTGCACCATGGCGGCGCAGAGGTCGAGGGCGGCGATCATGGAGCCGGGGCTGGCCTGGCCGCGGCCGGCGATGTCGTGGGCGGTGCCGTGGTCGGGCGAGGTGCGCACGAAGGGGAGGCCGAGGGTGACGTTCACGCCGTCGTCGAAGTGGCGCAGCTTGAACGGGATCAGGCCCTGGTCGTGGTACTGGCAGACGACCGCGTCGTACGCGCCCACGGCCGCGGCGCGGAAGACCGCGTCAGGGACCTCGGGGCCGGAGATCGCGATGGCCAGCCCGGGCTCGCGGAGCTCGGCGCAGGCCCGCTCGATGCCGGGGACGATCGCCTCGGCCTCCTCGCGGCCGAAGGCGCCCCCCTCGCCGGCGTGGGGGTTGAGGCCGCAGACCGCGATGCGCGGGCTCGGGACGCCGAAGTCCTGCCGCAGCGCCCGCGCGCACAGGACGATGGCGTCGGCGACGGCGGCGGGCGTCACCAGGCGCGGCACGTCGGCGAGGGGAACGTGGATGGTCGTCAGCACCAGCCGCAGGGAGCCCGGGGCCGGCGAGGCGAACATCATGGCCCAGCGCGACGCCTGGCCGCGCGCGGCCCGGTACTCGGTGTGCCCCGGATAGGCGAACCCCGCGGCGTGGGCCGACAGCTTGTGGATGGGGGCCGTCACGAGCCCGCCACACTGGCCCTGGAGCACCGCGTCGACCGCAGCGGCGAGGGCGGCGACCTGGGCCGTGCCGCTGCGCGGGCCGGGTGCGCCCGGGATGTGGCCGCCGCCCGGGCCCGCGGGCTGGATGCGCGCCGGCGCGGGCACGCCCGCCGCGTGCGCGGCGGCAGCGAGCGTCTCCGGATCGCCGAAGACCACGGGGTCGAGGCCAGGGCGCGCGGCCAGGGCCTTCACCAGCACTTCGGGGCCGATGCCGGTCGGGTCGCCCATGGAGACGGCGAGGGGAGCGCGGGGGCTCATCGTCGACCTCGGGGCGGTCGCGCGCGCGGACGTCGGGGGGGAGCCGAGACGGGGAGCATCTCGGCGACGGGCGATACCAGCTTGTACCCCACGTGGCGCACGGTCACGATGAGGTCGGCGGCGGCGCCGAGCTTCGCGCGCAGACGACGCACGTGGATGTCGACGGTGCGGCTGCCGCCGCCGTAGCTGTAGCCCCACACCTTCGCCAGCAGCTGCTCGCGCGTGTAGACGCGGCCCCGGCGCTGCGCCAGGAACTTCAGCAGCTCGAACTCCTGGTGCGTGAGCTCCAGGCGGCGGCCATGGAGGCGCGCCTCGTAGCCGGCGAGGTCGAGCAGGAGGTCGCCGACCTTGAGCGCCTCCTCGCCGGCGAAGGCGCTGGTCCGCCAGTCGAGCTGGCGCACGCGCGCGTACAGCTCCGCGGGTACCAGGGGCCGCAGCACGAAGTCGTCGGCCCCGGCGCCGAAGTCGAGCGCCGGCAGGCGCGCCACGCCCAGGACCACCAGGACGGGCACGTCGGCGAAGGGGGGCAGCATCCGGAGCTGACCGAGAGTCCGGTAGGCGGTAGGCAGGTCGTCGCCGGCGTCGAGGCAGACGAGGGTGGGGCGGTCACGGCCGAGGGCCGCCAGGTCGAGGCCCCCGAGATCGAAGCCCGCGGTGGTCACGCGGCACCCGAGGTCGCGCAGCGCCCCCGCGGCCGCCTCGGGATCGACGAGCGCCGCGCGGGGATCACTCGAGATGCACAGGACGTGCACGGAGCGGATATTGACGGGGCCCCAGGCACGTGTCAACGTGCGCTCCGCCGGGGGGTTGACCCGGGAGCCCGGGCCGCGCGCATCTCAGGCGGGGGCAGGGCAGACTTGCGCGCCAGAAGGTTGCCAGAAGGTTGGGGTTGGCAGGATCACCCGCTGTGCGTACAATTGGTATGGGGCGTCTCTGACGCCGCGCCCCCGGCGAGCGAATGGACGACTTTCACTGTTCCTTCTGCGGCAAGCGCCGACGCGAGGTGAGGAAGCTCATCAGCGGTCCGCGGGTCTTCATCTGCGACGAGTGCGTCGCGCTGTGCAACGACATCATCGCGAAGGAAGAGGCGGCCGAGCGTCCCAAGTACCCGACGCCGCACGAGATCTCGGCCGAGCTCGACAAGTACGTCGTCGGCCAGGCCCGCGCCAAGAAGGTGCTGTCGGTCGCCGTCTACAACCACTACAAGCGCATCGGGCTCCGCGGCAAGGCGGCCGAGGTCGAGGTCCAGAAGGGCAACATCCTGATGCTGGGCCCCACCGGGTGCGGCAAGACCCTGCTGGCCCAGACGCTGGCGCGCAAGCTCGACGTGCCGTTCGCCATGGCCGACGCCACGACGCTCACCGAGGCCGGCTACGTCGGTGAGGACGTGGAGAGCGTGGTCAAGGCGCTCTACCGCAACGCCGGCGGCGACGTCGACAAGGTGGCGCGCGGCATCATCTGCATCGACGAGATCGACAAGATCGCGCGCAAGGGGGGCGGTCCGTCGGTGACGCGCGACGTGTCGGGCGAAGGCGTGCAGCAGGCGCTCCTCAAGCTCCTCGAGGGGAAGACCTGCACCATCACCCCCGATGGCGCGCGCGGCCGGCCGCAGCAGGAGCTGATCCAGATCGACACCACCGACATCCTCTTCGTCGTCAGCGGCTCCTTCAACGGCATCGAGGAGGTCATCCGCCGGCGCGTCGGGGAACGGGGCCTGGGCTTCGGCGCCCGCATCGGCCGCAAGGAGGAGAACAAGGACGCCCTGCGGGCCCTCGTCCGCAACGAGGACCTGCTCAAGTTCGGCATGATCCCCGAGTTCATGGGGCGGCTCCCGGTGATCGTGCCGTGCGACGACCTCGATTGCGACGCGCTCGCCGAGATCCTGTGGCGCCCCAAGAACGCCCTCTCGCGGCAGTACGAACGCCTCTTCGAGATGGAGGGAGTGAAGCTGCGCTTCACCGAGGACGCGCTGCGCGCCGTGGCCGAGGAGGCCACCCGGCGCAAGAGCGGCGCCCGCGGGCTGCGCGCCATCATCGAGGAGGTGATGCTCGACGTGATGTACGAGATCCCCTCCCTGTCGGGCGTCGTCGAGTGCGTGGTCGACCGCGACGTCGTGGTAAGCCGCGGCCGCCCGCTGCTGGTGCGCGAGAAGAAGGCTTCCTAGTTGGGAGCTACTTCCGGCGCATCGCGCGCTCGACCTCCTCGCGGATGACGCGGGCGAGGTCGGGGCCGGACCGGGCGCTGGCGGCGCCCGAGCCGCCGACGCCTCCTGACGCCGGGAGCGCCGTCGCGGCCGCCGGGGAGCGCGCGGGGGTAGCGACGCCGCGGGCCTCGGGGCCCAGCCCCGCCTTGCGGCGCGCCTCGAGGAGCGCCGGCAGCGCCTCGCACGGGAACGAGGGGACGGCCCCCATCGCGTGGGCCACGGCGCAGATCCGGGCGAGGTGCTCGACCAGCTCGAGCCGCAGCCAGGCCTGCTCGAGCGAGTCACCGACGACGAGCACGCCGTTGCCCGCGAGCAGCATGGCGTCGTGCTCCGGCAGGAACGGCGCCAGCGCCGCGGCCGCCGCGGCGCCCGGCGGCGCGAACGGGACGGTCGGGATGCAGGGGCCCAGGCTCACGACCGCCTCGGCCAGCACCGGCTGCTCGAGGAGCGTGATCCCGGCCACGCCGAAGCCCGTGGCGGTCGGCGGGTGCGCGTGCAGCACGGCGCGCACGTCCGGCCGGCTCCGGTAGGCCGCCAGGTGGAGGTTCACCTCGCCGGGCGGCCGGGCCCTGCTGTGGATCACCCGGACCGGCTCGTCGGCCGTCGCGAGGGTCACGACGACGTCGGCGGTGACGGCGGCCTTGGACGTGGCCGTGGGCGTGCAGAGGATCTGGCCGCCCGCGGCCCGCGCCGAGACGTTGCCGTCGTGGTTCGCCACCCAGCCACGGGCGTGGAGGCGGTGGCCGTACTCGACGATCTCCGCGCGCAGCCTGGCGTCGGAGCCGGTCATCGGGAGGCGCTGCGCGAGGCGCGCCGCGCGCCCTCGGGCTTCGAGCCCGCGGTGGCGCCGCCAGGGACCTCGACCTGATCCACGATGCCGACGATCAGGGAGCGGATCGGCAGGATCTGCTGCTTCAGGATCTGCCGCACGCCGTTCCCCTCGCTCATCACCAGCACCAGATCGCCCACGCCGGCCTGCACCACGTCGACCGCGAGGAAGCTCGATCCCTGCCGCTCCCCCTGCTCGTCGAGGGGCTGCACCACGAGGACCTTGTGCCCGAGGTAGGTGGGGTGCTTGGCCGTGGCCACCACGGTGCCGAGGACGCGGCAGATCCTCATGGCACCGCGTCCAGCTGGTCCACGATGCCCACGATGGCCGCGTCCACCGGGACGAACCACGGGTCGCAGGCCAGCGACGCCTCGCGCGACCCCACCAGGTAGACGAGCTCGCCGGGGCCGGCGCGCACCGTGTCCACGGCCACCTGCGGCTCGCCCGTGGGCTGGTGCCGGTGGTCGAGCGGCTGCACGATGAGCAGCTTCTTCCCTTCCAGCCCGGCGTACTTCCGCTCGGCGACGACGGTACCGATGACCTGGCCGAGGTACATGGCGGTCAGACATTAGCGAGCGCTGGAGCTTGAAGTCAAGGAGATGAGCGAACGACGAGGACGCAGCTACCACCCGCGGGCCCCCGGCGGGGTCGCGTCCCTTCAGCAGCAGGGGAAGGGTGCTACTTCTTGGGCGCCTTCTCGGGCGCCTTGGCCGGCGCCTTGGCGTCGGGCGCCTTGGCCGGCGCCTTCGCGTCCGGGGCCTTGACGTCGGCGGCGGGCGCCTTCACGTCGGGCGCGGGGGCCGGGGCCGAGGCCGGCGGCGGGGGCGGCGGCGGGGTCGGGGCCGGGGCCGGCGCCTTGGCAGTCGGCGCGGTCGGCGCAGCGCCACCGGACGGCTGCTCCGGCTTGCTCTCACAGGCCAGCGCAAACAGACCCAGGATCGCGAACAGTGCTACCCATCTGGTCATGTGGCTCTCCTCCTCTGTGAAGCAGTGTTGGCAGGGGCCGCGAATGGCTCCAAGTCGGACGCAACTCTAAGACCTCCGCCGCCGCGCGTCAACTTCGAAAACCGTACGCTGGACTGCATTGCGCCGTCGGAGAGGACCTCTCGCTGCCGGGCTCGAGGAGGCCGCGAGATCCCCCGCTGGACTCCGCGGGGCGCGCGGTGGGGTATCTGCTGGCCCCCGTGGTAGCATGGTGGCGTGGCTGGGACCGCCATGGTGTGCTCACGGGGCCTCCTCGTCGCGCTGCTCGCCGTGGGGCTGGGCTGCAGCTTCGAGCGGACGGCCTTGGACCCGCCCGACGGCGGCGACGACGCGCCCACCGGCGACGCTGCTCGCGACGCCGCTGGCGACGCTGTCATCGACCGTGGCCGCGACGACGGCCAGCCGCCTGACGATGCGGCCGACGGCGCGGCGGCCGACGCGACCGTCTCGGGCGCATCCGGGCAGGTCGGCACCTGCAGCGAGACCGTGGCGGCCACCTGCCTCAAGGTCGCCCCGGGCGGCGGCGACTGCGGCGACGGCGGCTACACCACGCACGCCGGCGCCACCGGCTCGAACGGCAGCAGCGGCGGCGGGGGCGGCGGCGGCGGCGGCGCAGGCCGGATCCGGGTCCGCGGCACCACCTCCCGCACCATCGACGCGGCCGCCACCGTGTCGCCGGCCGCGGCGAGCTGACGCCGGGCGGAGCCGGGGCGCCTGACCCGGCGGTGTCTACCGGCGCTGCTCGAGCTGCGCGAAGAAGTCGACCACCGGCGGCAGGAGGCCGGGCAGGGCCGGGTGTGCACCGAGGATCTGGCCGAGGCCGTGGCGCGTCTCGCCGTCGCGGGTCAGCACCAGGACCTCGCGCGTCTCGGGGAGCACCAGCCACACCACCTCGACCCCCGCGTCCAGGTACCACCGTGCCTTGTCGCGCAGCAGGCCCTCGCGCTCTTCCCTCCCCGCGACCTCGACGGCGAGCACTGGCGGCACCCGGGCGAATCCGGCGGTTGCCGCGCCGAGCTCCCCCCGCCGCCAAACCGCGGCGTCCGCCCCGCGTACGTCGCGGCCCAGCTTCATGCCCGCCTCGTTGCCGCCCACGCAGAAGTCGGGATGGGCACGAGCCCAGGCCGTGAGCAGGGACGTCACGTCCGCGGAGGTCCATTGCTGGATGACGCCGCACGGAGGCATGTACAGGATCCTCCCGTTCACGTACTCCATGCGGCCGGCGCTCTCCGGCCAGGTCGCGGGCTCCTCGGGACGGAATCCGGGCGGCGCCAGGAGCTCGATCGGGAACTGCACGAGGCTTCGCCGCACGGGCAGGCCGTCCTCGACGAAGTCGTCAGTGACGCGGGTCGCCACGACTCCATGATGGCACCCTGCCCGGGCGGTGGCAAGCGACCGGTGCTTGCCATGCAGGGGGCCGACCGCTAACCTCTAGCCCGCTGCTTTCCCGTCGGATGACATCGAGGCGGAGCCTGGCTCCGCTGCTGGTCTGCGTGGCGCTCGCCGCCGGGCTACCCGCCTGCGGTGCCCCGAGTGGTCTGCTCGGACGGCCGACGACGGGGGTCCCTAGGAGGCTCGCACCCGTGAAGTACACGCTGCCCAACGGGCTCAAGATAGTCCTCGTCGAGAGCCACGCCAGCCCGGTGGTGACGTTCCAGGCCTGGGTGGGCGTGGGGAGCGCCGACGAGCCGGCCGAGGTCGCGGGCATCGCCCACGTCTTCGAGCACATGCTCTTCAAGGGGACGACACGCCGCGGCGTGGGGCAGATCGCGCGCGAGATCGAGAGCGCTGGCGGCGAAATCAACGCCTGGACCGCCTTCGACGAGACGGTCTTCCACGTCGTCCTGGCGTCGCGCTTCTTCGACACGGGCCTCGACATCATCGCCGACGGGCTCCAGAGCTCCTCGCTCGACGAGGCCGAGCTGCGCCGGGAGCTGAAGGTGGTGCTCGAGGAGATCAAGCAGGGGGAGGACAACCCGAGCCGGGTGGCGACGCAGGCCCTCTTCGGCGCGGCGTTCACGCGGCACCCCTACCGGCGCCCGGTGATCGGCAGCGCCCGCACCGTGCAGAAGCTGACCCGCGACATCGTGGTCGACTTCTACCAGCGCTGGTACGTCGCCAACAACGTGACCCTGGTGGTCGTCGGGGATTTCGACTCCACGCGGGCCCGGGAGCGGATCGAGGCCGCCTTCGGCGGGTTCAGGCAGCGGCCCCTCGAGCGCCCGGAGCGCACCGAGCCCGAGCAGCGAGCGGCGCGCGCCGCGGTCCTCCCCCGGGACGTGCGCGAGGCCCACCTCGCCATGGCGTTCCACATCCCCGGGATCCGCCACGAGGACACCGGCGCCCTCGACGTCCTCGGCATCATCCTCGGGCAGGGGGACAGCTCCCGCCTCAACCTCGAGGTCCGGCGGAACCGGCAGCTCGTCACCGACGTCTACGCCTACGCCTACACGCCCCGCGACCACGGCGTGCTCGCGGTGGGCGCGTCGATGCCGCCCACGCAGGTCGAGGCCGCCAGTCGCGCGGTGCTCGACGAGGTCTACCGGCTGGCGTACGACGAGGTCTCGGCCGAGGAGATCAACAAGGCGCGCACCATCATCGAGTCCGAGAACGTCTACCAGAAGGAGACGGTGCAGGGTCTGGCCCGCAAGGTCGGGTTCTTCGAGACGGTCGCCGGCGATCTCGCGTACGAGGACGAGTACCACCGGCAGGTCCAGGCCGTGACCCCGGCCAAGGTGCGCGAGGTGGCGCAGCGCTACCTGCGTGCCGATCGCCTCACCGCGGTCGCGGTGATCCCCGAGCCATCCAAGGGGAAGGAGGCGGGCAAGGCCGCGGAGCAGATGCGCGAGCGCCTGCTGGCCCTCGGCGCGGCCAGCGCGGCCGACGCGGAGCGCCGCCACGCCGCGAGCGCCGCGGGCGCGGCCGCTGCCGACGAGGTCGACCTGGACGTGCTCCCGTCGGGGGCTCGGCTCATCATCAAGCGCGACGCGTCGGTGCCCGTGGTGGCGTTCCGGGCGGTCTGGCTCGGCGGCCTCCGCTACGAGGACGCCCGGTCGAACGGCATCAGCAACATGCTCGCCGCCCTCCTCACGCGCGGCACCAACACCCGGACCGGGGAGGAGATCTCCCGCGAGGTCGAGGGGATGGCGGGGTCGATGGGGGGCTTCTCGGGCCGCAACAGCTTCGGCATCCGCGCCGAGATGCTGTCACGGCACTGGGAGCGGGGCCTCGAGATCCTCGCCGACTGCGTACAGAACCCCGCCTTCTCCGAGGAGGAGGTCGAGAAGCAGCGGCGCCAGGTCCTGGCCGAGATCCAGGCGCAGGAGGACAACCTGTCGCAGGTGGTGTTCCGCCTCTTCAACGAGGCCTTCTACAAGAAGCACCCCTACCGCCTCGACATGCTCGGTACCCCGCAGAGCGTGAGCGCCCTCTCGCGCCGTCGCCTCGTCGAGTTCTACCGACGCCACGTGTCGACCGACCGCATGACGCTCGCCATCGTCGGGGACGTCGACCCGCAGCGCGTGAAGGCGAAGGTGCGCGCGCTCTTCGACGGCCAGCCGCGGTCGGTGCAGCCGCCGCCCGAGGTGGCGGCCGAGCCGCCGCGGACCGCGGGCGGGCCCGAGCAGGTCTTCAAGTTCCTGAACCGGCAGCAGGCGCACCTCGTGGTCGGCTTCCCCGGGACCTCGGTCAAGCACCCCGACCGCTTCGCCCTGGAGGTGCTGGCCACGGTCCTCTCCGGGCAGGGGGGGCGCCTGTTCACCGAGCTGCGCGACAAGCGCGCGCTCGCCTACCGCTTGAACGCGTTCTCGCTCGAGGGCCTCGACCCCGGGTACTTCGCGGTCTACCTCGCGACCAGCCCGCAGAACCTCGAGGCCGCGGTGTCGGGCATCCGCGCCGAGATCCAGAAGCTCGCGGAGCACCCGGTGCCCGAGGGCGAGCTCGACCGCGCGAGGCGCTACCTCGTGGGGACCCACGAGATCTCGCTGCAGCGCCGGTCGGCGGTCTCGAGCTCGCTGGCGTTCCACGAGTGCTACGGCTTGGGGTGGGCCGAGTACCGCCGCTACGCGCCCGGCGTGCTCGCGGTCGGGGCCGCCGACGTGCAGCGCGTGGCCCGCGAGTACCTCGATTGGAAGCGGGCCGTGATCACCGTAGTGAAGCCCGAGGAGAGCACCCCGGGCGTGCTGAAGAAGAGGGGGATCGCCGGGCGTGCGCGCACGGGCGGTGCCGGCGTCCGGCACGCCGCGGGTGTGGTACCGGCCGTGCCGCCGGGCATCAGGCCGGCGCGCGATGCCGATCCGCTGCGGCCCGGGATCGAGTAGACTCGGACCGGTCCCATGAGCGTCTGCCCCTCGTGCGGGGGCACGTTCGCCGAGTCGGTCGGCTCGTGCCCGGCATGCGGCGCCACGGTGGCGGTGGCGGCCGACCCGCTGATCGGTACCCTCGTCGGCGAGCGCTACCAGGTCCTGGGGCTGCTCGGCCGGGGCGGCATGGGGTCGGTCTACCGCGCGCTGCACGTCATGATGCAGAAGGAGCTGGCCCTCAAGGTGCTCCACCCGGAGCTGGGCCGGCTCGAGGAGGTGGCCAGGCGCTTCGAGCGCGAGGCGCAGAGCGCCAGCCGCCTCGACCACGAGCACATCGTCCGGGTCACGGACTTCGGCCGCGACCACGGCCCCGGCGGCGAGATGCTCTTCCTGGTCATGGAGATCCTGGAAGGGGACTCGCTCAAGCAGATCATCCGGCGGCGGGGCCGCCTGGCGCCCGCGGCGGCGGTGGGCATCGCCCGGCAGATCCTCGACGCGCTCGAGCACGCCCACGCCCAAGGGGTGGTCCACCGCGACCTCAAGCCCGACAACGTGATGCTGGCCGAGCGGCCGGGGCGCTCGGACTTCGTCAAGATCCTCGACTTCGGCATCGCGAAGCTCTCCGGGCCCTCCGGCAAGGCCGAGGCCTTGACGCAGGCGGGGGTGGTCGTCGGCACGCCCGAGTACATCTCGCCGGAGCAGGCGATGGGCTCGCCCGCGGACGGCCGCGCCGATCTCGACGCGGTCGGGGTGCTGCTCTACGAGATGCTCGTCGGCAGGCGGCCGTTCGTGGACGACGACATGTTCAAGGTGCTCACCATGCACCTGACCCAGCGCCCGCGGCTCCTGCGCCAGGCCGCCCCCGAGGCCGCCATCACGCCGGCGCTCGAGCGCATCGTGCTCAAGGCGCTCGAGAAGAACCGCGACGACCGCGACGCGACGGCCGCCGAGATGGGGGCGGCGCTGGCCGGGCTCGGCGTGCTCGCGGGCGGGGAGGGCTCCGACGCGGGCGGCGTTGGGAGCCTGACGGGCGCGTTCCGCGTGACGGCGAGCGCCATCTCCGCCGCGGCGCGCGACACCGTCGCGCGCGCCTCGGTCCGCTGGCCCTGGCTCGGGCGGGCGCTCGAGGCGCTCGGCGAGGCGTGGCGGCCCGTGCGCGGCCTCCTCGGCCGGGCGCTCCAGGCCCTGCCGCCGCCGGCGCGGCTGCCGGTCGCCGTGGGGGTGCCGGTGCTGCTCGCGGTGCTCCTCGTGTTCTGGGCGGCGTCGGGCGGCAAGGGGAGCGGGCCCGGCGCCACCGCGCGCGGCCCCGCGGCCAGCGATGCTCGCGCGGTCCCGCCACCGCCGCCACGGCCGGTGAAGCCCGACGTGGCAGCGGCGCTCAGGCCCGCCGAGGAGGCGATCGGCCGCGGCGACCTGAGGGCCGGCCGGGCGATCCTGCAGGCGCAGCTCAGCGCGCACCCCGAGAGCGGGCGGGTGCGCCTCCTCTTCGGCCACCTGCTCTTCGCCGAGCACCAGGTCAAGGAGGCCCTCGCGCAGTACCGCGAGGCCGTGCGCCGGGATCCCGGCTTCCGGGGCGACGCGGCCCTGCTGGCGAACGTCCGCAGCCTCCTCGACGAGAAGGACCACGCGGACGCCGCCTTCGATCTGCTCTGCGACCAGATCGGCCAGCCGGCGCTCGACGACCTGGTGCGCCTCTCGACCGAGGCCCGGACCGCCGAGATGCGGAAACGGGCCGCGGCCGCGGTCACCCGCCTCGGCGCCGGCGCTCGCCTCGACCGCTACCGCGTGCTCAGCGCCGACCTCAAGACGGCGAAGACCTGCGCGGAGAAGCGCGACGCCATCGCCGCGCTGAAGGCGCTGGGCGACCGGCGTGCGATCCCCGACCTCAAGCGCATGTACCACGCCCGCTACGGCTTCCTGGGCCGCAAGGTCGCCCACGCCTGCGTCCGCGCCGACCTGGGGGAGGCGCTGAAGGCCCTCGAGGAGCGTCGCGCGGCCGACGGCGGGGTCTCCTCGCCCCCGAAGCGGAAGGGGGTAGACTGAGGGCATGGGCGCGGCGACCACCCGTGCTGCGGGCGCGGCGGCCGGGAAGCCGCCACGCAGCACTTTGCGGCGGCACTTCTCGCGCGAGCCGAGCCTGCTGACCAGCCTCGTGCTCGTCTTCCCGCTCTTCCTGATCTACCAACTGGGCGTGCTCATCACGCCCACCATGAACGGCGCGGACTTCGTCACCCGGCCGCTCATGGACCTCCTGCGCTACAACCTGGGCGCCTACCTCCTGCTCGCCGGGGGGCTGACGGTCGCCTTCATCGTCGTCGCCCTCTACCTCCGGAAGCAGCAGGAGTTCGACTGGCGGCTGTTCGTGCCGGTGCTCCTCGAGAGCGCGATCTACGCCCTCACCATGGGCACGCTGATCAACCTCGTCATGAACCCCTTCGTGCGCCACCTGGCCGCCGGGCCGCCGGGCAGCGGCCCGCTCGATCGGTTCGTGCTGTCGCTGGGGGCCGGGGTGCACGAGGAGCTCTTCTTCCGGCTCATCCTGCTCTCGGGGATCGCGGCCCTGGGCCACCGCGTCTTCCGGCTCCCGAAGTTCGCGGCCGTGCTCGCGGCCTTCGTGATCTCCTCGCTCCTCTTCTCGGCAGCGCACCACGTCGGCCGCCACGGCGACCCGTTGCAGCTGGGGGTGTTCGTCTACCGCTTCCTCGCCGGCATGGTCTTCGCGACGATCTTCTACTTCCGCAGCTTCGCGATCGCGGTCTACACCCACGCGCTCTACGACGTCTACGTGATGCTGCTGAGGTAGGGCCGCCCCGGGCGGGGCGTCGGCGTGGGGCCCGCCAGCGGGCTGGGGGAGGGGGGGCGCTACTCGGCCATCACGATGAGCTGGTAGTTGCCGGGAGTGTCGTAGGGGCCGGTGACGACGGCGAGGTAGGTACCGGCGGCGAGGCTGGCCTGATCGATGCGCGACAGGCAGTACTCGGGGTAGCCGAAGGCGCAGCCGAGGCCGTTGATGTCGTCGTTCTCCGCGATCTTCGTGGTGCCCGTCGAGTCGTACAGCTGCAGGAGGGTGTCCACGCCGCTCGTCGCGGCGGCGGACGTCAGCAGCAGCAGGTCGGCCGTCGCCGAGAGGGTGATCTGGTAGTAGTCCTTGTCCGTGGCGCTGGCGAGCGAGCCCGTGAAGACCAGCGGGAGTCCGGTCCCGGCGGTGGCGGTCCCGGCGGTCTCGTTCGGCTCCACCTCGGCGGTGGCCGTCACCGGGCCGCCGGTGACGGCGAGGTCGAAGGTGTAGGTCGACCCGCCGAGGCCGTCCGCGTCGGTCACGCGCACGATGTACTCCACGGTCCCCGTGCCGGGGCGGTAGAGGGGCGCCGGGTCCGCCGTCAACGGCATGATCGCGCCCATCGCCGAGTCGTAGAGGGCGACCGCCGGCGTCATGTCGGAGCCCGTCGGGGCGGTGGCCGCGACGGAGATCAGGGCGTTGCCGGCGACCGTGAGCTTGTAGTACTTGGAGTCGCCCGCGGCGGCGATGGTGACGGTCGTGCGGGTCAGCGCGGTGCCCGTCAGCGCACCGAGGTCCTCGGGCGTGATCACCTTGGCCTCGTAGGTCACGCCGAGGTTCGAGCCCATGGCGCCGTAGAGGTCAGCGACGAAGAACAGCGTCTCCGCGCTGCCGCGGGCCAGCGTGAGGGAGCCGTACGCGCTGCGGCGGTAGGTGCTCTCCGGCGAGTAGAACGCGGTCGCCGCCCAGACGTCGCCCGGCGAGTCGGGCAGGTTCCAGAACTCCACGACCTGCCCGATGGTGGGCGCGATGCTGTAGAACCTGGGGCCGCCCTCGTAGCTGCCGACCATGGGCGTGGCGGGAGCCAGGTTGTCGAAGCCCGGGAGGGCCAGGTTCCGGACGGTCACCGCGTAGTTGAAGGTGGCGTCGTCGGCACCGACCGGCGTCGCGTAGCCGACGTTGCCGTTCCACAGCGCGTTGAAGTTGTCGGCATCGGAGATCATCAGGACCCAGTCGCCGCTGGACGGCAGGAACAGCTTGCGGTGCGCCTGGTCGGCCTCGCCGTTGAAGCCGAACCGCTCGAGCGCGTAGACGTCGTCGGCGGGGGAGATGAAGAAGGCCGTCCGGATGTGCGACACGTCGAGCCCCTCGATCTCCAGGAGCGTCGGGCCCGTCGTGCTGAACTTCCAGCCATCGAAATCCGCCCACAGGTTGCCGTCGGCGTCCTCGATGGGCGCGCCGATGACGCCGGCGAGGGTGATCGACTGGCCGAGCCCGGGGAGCGTGAAGTTGATGGGCACGCCGCCCTGGTTCATCGGGTCGTTGTCCTCGTCGCTGGGCTTCTCGACGACGTTCGGTTGGACCAGCGCGCCGTCCGGCACGCACTTCTTCGTGATCGGATCGAGCGACGTGCCGGCGCCGCAGTCGGGGATGCACTCCTCGGGGTTCGCCGGATTCTGCTTGGTGCCCGGGCCGCAGGTGCCGCCGCCCGGCTTGGCCACGCACACGCCCTCGACGAGCTCGGCCGTGTTGGTGTCGCAGGTCATGGGGTTGTCCTGCACGCAGAAGCCGCCCGAGCTGTGAGTGCCGGCTCCGCATTCGAGCTTGTCGCCGCAGCCGGCGACGAGGAGCGCCGCGGCGAGGCTGCCCGCCGCCAGGAACGCTACGAAGCTACGCATCATCGACCCTCCCTGTCAGGTGGCCCCATAGTTAGTCCTGTCCGGTGACGACTGTCAACGGGGGTGGCCGAGCCTGGGGGGTGGCCGAGCCCGAGTGGGGCCAGGCGACGCGTGGGGCCGGGCGAGCCGTTTGGGGCTATACTGGTGGTATGGATGGCGACCTCACGGTGGAGATCCTCAAGCAGATCCGCGACGGCATCACCACGATGCGTGAGGAGTTCAACCAGCGCCTGGACCAGACCAACCAGCGCCTGGAGCGGGTGGAGCAGGGGCTGCTCGACCTCGGGCAGTTCATGCGGCAGATCGCCCTCGATCAGGCTCGCCACGAACGGTTCCACCTCGAGGGCCAGGTCGGCGGCCGCTGATCAGGCACACCTGATCAGATCAGGCCCACCGCGCCATTGACCCCGTCCCGGCCGGGGGGGTATTCTCGGCGTTGCTCGGGGACGACGCCATGGCCGAGAAGGACCATCTCGAGGACTTCCGCACCTACCTCACCCGCTTCGAGGGCGTGGCCGGCGAGCGCGAGTTCGGCGAGTTCGTGAAGTTCAGTGGGCGGCTGGTGAAGAAGCTCACCTACGACGAGTTCTGCCCGCGCTGGGAGGAGTTCGTCAAGATGAAGACGGTCTATGACGAGACCTTCGCGCGTGGCGACACGATCAACGACGCGATGGTGAGGGTCTTGAAGGAGCGCGCGGCGGAGCTGATGCTGGAGCCGCCGGTCTGACGACGGGGAGGGGCGTCGGGGCTCAGTACGCCTTCGGCATCCTGTCGAGGTCGACCGTGTCCAGGGCGAACCTGATCAGCTGCGACTTGTTCGCCTTGGAGAAGCCGCGCCGCTTCAGCTCGGCGACCAGCTCCTCGAGACGGGCGATGTCCTCGTTGTAGAGCGAGATGCAGACGATCTGGTAGTGCGCGGGCTTGGGCGGCCGCGGCCGCGCCGCCCGGGGCATGGGGCGGTAGAACTGGTCCTCGAGGATGCCGCTCAGGGGGTCGTTGTCCAGCAGCTCCTTGGCCATGGTCTCTTCTCGGCTCCTGCTCGGCGTCAGAGGGTCGGGCCCGCCGCCGCGGCGGCGGCAGCGCCGGCCACCGCCCACGGTGCGCTCGGCTGGCCGGCCATCAGCGCCTCGATGGTGCGGCGGTAGTCGTCGGCGCCGGTCGAATCCGGCGCGTACTCGAAGATCGTCTGCTTGTGGCTCGGGGCCTCGGCCAGCCGCGTCGAGCGGCGGATGGGCTCCAGGCACCGCTCCTTGAAGTGCTTCTGCAGCGTGTCGTGCGCCTCGCGCGCGAGGCGCGTGCGGCCGTCGTAGAAGGTCGGCAGCACGCCGGCGTTCCGCACCGAGTGGCCGAGCACCCGCTCGACGTCGCGCAGGGTCCGCAAGACCTGTTTCACGCCGACCAGGCCCAGGTAGTCGCACGCGACCGGGATGAGCACCTCATCGGCGTAGGTGAGGGCGTTCTGGTTGAGGAGCGAGAGGGATGGCGCGCAGTCGAGCACCACGTAGTGGTAGCGCCGGTCGCAGCTCCCCATGCGCTCGGCGAGGACCCGCGAGCGGTCGAGGTCGTCGCGGCGCGCCAGCCACTGCTCGGCGGCGGCGAGGCTCGCGTCGCTGGTGATCACGTCGAGGTGGCCCCGTACCGGCACCGCGGCCCCCTCGGGGCCCAAGCCCTCGACCAGCACGTGGTACAGGCTCCGGTCACCGTGCACGCCCAGGGAGGCGCCGATGTTCCCCTGCGCGTCCACGTCGACGAGCAACACCTCGAACCCACGCTCCGCGACGCCCGCCGCCAGGTTCAGCGCCGTCGTGGTCTTGCCGGTGCCGCCCTTCTGGTTGAGGACCGCCAGACGGCGCGCGCGGCGGGGCCGGAACGAGCCCTCGCCGAGCACCGCCGTGCGGCAGTCGAGCGTGCAGAACCAGAGGCGCTGGCCGCGGGCGACGGCCACCTGGTAGACCATCTCTGGCTCGAACTCCTGACCACACCGCGAGCACTTTTCCATGTCGCCCCATTTAATGACCGGCTTATTGAGGCGTCAACTTTTTTGCCGGATCCGCGGGGGGATGGGCGGCTGGCCGGAGCTGCTGGCCTGTGGTAGGCTCCAGGCTCGGTCGCACGGGAGGGTGCAAGCCGCGATGGCGGGCGAGGAACTCACGGCGCTCGAGCGGCGGGTGCGCGAGCTCGAGTCCGAGCTCGGCGCGGCGCGCCGGGCGATCACGGCCTTGACGGAGAAGCTCGCCGAGGGGGACGGCCGCCCGGCCGTCACCGTTCCGGCGGCCACGGTCGACCAGCCGGCGGCGCCCGGTGAGACCGAGTCGGAGCTGCGGCGCCGCAACGCCGAGCTGGATCGACTCAACCGCTCGAAGAGCGAGTTCATCTCCATCGCGGCCCACGAGTTCCGCACGCCGATGACCTCGATCGTCGGCTACCTGGACCTCATCTCGCAAGGGCGGCTGGGCCCCATCCCCGACCCGATGCAGCGGCCCGTCGCCTCGCTGATGCGCAACACCCAGCGCCTCAAGCGCCTCATCGACGACATGCTCGACGTGTCGCGCCTCGACTCGGGCCGGATGGTGCTGCACCGCGACGCGCGCGACCTGCGCGAGCTGGCGCGCTCCGCGATCGGCGAGCTGGAGGCCTTCACCCTCGCCAAGCAGCACGAAGTCGAGACGGAGTTCGCGGAGGTCCCCCTGGTCGACGTGGATGGCGACAAGATCCACCAGGTGATCACGAACCTGCTGGCCAACGCGATCAAGTACACGCCCGAGGGCGGTCGCATCCTGGTGTCGGTCGGCTGCGACGGCGAGTGGGCGGTGCTGAAGGTCCGCGACAACGGCATCGGCATCCCCGAGGGGGCGCGCGGGAAGATCTTCGAGCCGTTCAGCGAGATCACGGCGCCCCAGTTCCATTCATCGGCGGGGCCCGACTCGGCGGGCCTCGGCCTCTACATCGCCCGCGGCATCGTGCTGCTGCACGGCGGCGCGATCGCCGTGGACAGCCGGGAGGCGCAGTACACGGAGTTCACCGTGCGGCTGCCCCTGCTTCCGGGCGCCCGGACGCACGGAGGCACCACCGCCGCGGCCTGAACGGGCCGCCCTACGGCGCGCGATCGGCCCTTGCGGGCCGCCTGCTTGGCGCCGGGGCGGCCGGCGCGCGCCTTGACCCGTGGCGTGACCGCGGGGCGTCGCGCCTTGACGGGCCGGGGGGCCTTGCTCGGTCGCGCGGGCTTGGCCGGGCGGGCCGGCCGGGCGGACCTGGTCGGCCGCACCGCCTTGCGAGGACCGGCGGAATGACCTGGCTTCGAGGCCCGGGCGGGGCGGCCGGCCCTGGCGGGACGCGCAGGCTTGCTCGGTCCGGACCGATGGGCGGCGCTGGTCGGGCTC
>JACRCY010000662.1 GCA_016218785.1 Deltaproteobacteria bacterium | reverse complement strand
GCGGCGTCATATCCAAGGTGGACGCGAGCGGGAACCTTCGCTGGCCCCGCTCGTGTAACCTGGATGTGAGGGGCGTGGCCGTCATGGAGCCCGGGTCCCGGCTGGAAGCGGAGGCGGCGCCACCGCGCGAGATCGACGATCTCACCCTGCGCCGCGCCGCGCACGGGCCCGGCCGACCCGACGCCCGCGTCCCTGCCCACGGCCCCGGCCGCGAACGCCACGCGGGAGGAGCTGCTGTCCCGCGACCGGGCCCAGCGGCAGGAGATCGCGGAGCTGCGCGCCCGCCTCTGGGCGCTGGAGCAGGCGCTGGCGGGGTGCGGCGGGGATCCGGGCGAGTAGGCGGGGAGACCGGGGCCGCGCCGGGCGGCGCGACGGGCCGCCGGGGCAGGGCTACAGCGTGTCGACCGTCTCGACGATCGTGATCTTCCGCTTCTCGCACTCCTTCATGAAGTGCTCGTAGTTCTTGCCGTAGATGCAGTCCTCGGGCGGCACGCACCCCTTCTCCTTGATCAGCCCCTTGCCGATCATCACGGCGCCGATGGCCGCCGGGAAGCCGGTGACGCGGCCCATGGCCGAGATGCCGACCTTGGGGTCGGGCTCGTCCCACATCCAGTAGGAGTAGCGCGTCTTCTTGCCGCCCTTCAGGCCGGTGACCGTGCAGTACATGACGCACACGTCGGTCTCGCCGGGCTGGCTGCGCAGCTTGGGCGTGATCAGGCTGAGCAGGACCTCGCGCGGCACGACCTTCTGCCCCTTGACGTCGACCGGGTCGATGCCGAGGAGGCCGCACTCCTTGAGCGTGTCCACGCCGGCCCAGTGCCCCGGCCAGCGCACCGTCTTCTCGGAGAACTCCTTGAGCTCGGGGCGCGTGAAGATGAAGCTGGGCATGCCGGGCGTGATCGAGCACTCGAGCGGCTCGTCGTGCCCGAGCTGGTTGAACGTGAACTGCTCGCGGCCGGTGCCGGCGTCGACCTCGACCACCTTGCCGTCCTGGCGCACGAAGAGCTTGACCATGTACTCGCGCAGCACGTGGTCGAAGGCCCAGGTGATCATGTAGCGGAGCGGCTTCTTCCGGGCGACGTCCTTGCGCGGGATGCCGCCCACGCGCGCGATGACGCTCTCCGCCTGGTCGAGCTTGCGGATGCCCTCGCCGCTGCAGACGTTCGACAGGCCGGGCGCGAAGCCGATGCCGTCCATGAAGGTGACGTCGTTCTTCAGCGCCGTCTCGTGGATCCAGTCGCCGTAGCCGTCGAGGTCCAGGCCCTTCGGCAGCTGCAGCCCCTCCAGCTCGTACTTGTCCGGGCGGCGGTGGTACTCCTCGAGCATGTCGACGATGTGCAGCCCCGCCTCGACCGAGGCGTGGACGATCTTGTAGCTGGTGTGGCGGTCGGGGAGCGTGCTGACGCCGACCTGGTAGCCCTTCATGAGCTTCTGCACCGCCTTCTTGTCGCCGATGTCGAGCGGGTGGACGACCACCTTGTCGCTCTTCAGCCACTTCTTGACCTCGTCGAGCTTGTCCTTGCGCCGCGCCACCAGCCCCACCGTCTCGACCGCGTCGTCGCGGCAGAGGTCGTATCCCACCGCCGCGCCCATCTTGCCGTTGCCGCCGAAGACCAGGACTTTCATCGTCGCCTCCCGGGGTGTGGGCGCGCGTCCTCGCGGCGCGGGCCCGGCTCGCCAGGCTGGCCGCCCCTGGCCAGCCTGCCGCTCGCTGTCGGAACGTCGGGGCTGCTCCGCGCGAGTCGTAAGCCAGGGAGCGGGCCCGAGTCAAGTCAGGGGGCGATGGCGCCCTTGCCCCACTCGGAGGCGGCCGGTCCCATCGTCAGCTCCAGGGTGCCGCCCGAGGCGATGTCGGCGTGGCGCAGGAAAGGGGTCGCCTGCGGCGCGCCGTTGAGCTTCGCCGACTGCACGTAGAGGTTCTCGGCGGAGGTCTGCGGGGCGCGGATCTCGAAGACGCCGCCCGGCAGGTTGAGGGTGGCGCGCCGCATGGTCGGGCTGCCGATCACGTAGAGGTCCTGGCCCGCGATCGGGTAGATGCCGATGGCCGAGAGGACGTACCAGGCGGACATGGTGCCGGCGTCGTCGTTGCCGGGCAGGCCGTCGGGGCTGAGGGCGTAGTTGGTGGCCATGGCCCAGCGCACCCACTCCTGCGTGCGCGCGGGCTCGCCCGCCATGGCGAAGAGGTAGGGGGCGTGGATGCAGGGCTCGTTGCTGTGCCAGTAGTAGGGGTTGGGGATCGCCGGGTTCATCGTCTGGCTGCTCGCCTTGTCGAAGAAGGCCTGCAGCTCCGTCAGCAAGGCGTCCACGCCGCCCATGAGCTCGATGATGCCGGCGAGGTCGTGCGGCGGGAAGAAGCGGTAGTGCCACGCGTCCCCCTCGACGTAGGGGTCCTGCCACTCGACGGCGTTGAAGTCCGTGACGAACGTCCCGTCGGCGTCGCGCCCCTGGAAGAAGCGCGTCTCCGGGTTCCAGAGGTTGCGGTGGAGGAGCGACTGCTGCGCGAAGCGGTCGGCGTCGTCCGTCTTGCCCAGCGCCCGGGCGAGCTGCGCGAGGGCGAAGTCGGCGTACGTGTACTCCTCGGTGACCGACACCGAGCCGCCGTGGAGGTCGGCCGGGAGGTAACCGTACGTCAGGTAGTCCGCGATGCCGGGGCGGTCGCCGTAGCCGGGGTCGGGGTCGAGCGGGCCCGTGGCCGCGGCGCGCATGCCGGCGTAGGCCGTCTCGACGTCGTAGCCCGAGGTGATGCCCTTGAGGTGGCTGTCGGCGATCACGATCGTGGCGGGCGAGCCGACCATGCTGCCCGAGTCACCGATCCCCGCGGGCCACCGCGGGAAGGCGCCCCCCTGCTCGGACATCTTGACCAGCGAGATGACGAAGTCGCGCTCCTTCTCGGGCATCACGAGCGTGACGAGTGGGTGGAACGTGCGGTACGTGTCCCACAACGAGAAGTCGGTGTGGTAGCGGAACCCGCTCGCCTCGTGGGGCTGCCGGTCGAAGCCCATGTAGCGACCGTCCGACTCGGTGAAGAGCGTCGGCATCTGCATGACGTGGTAGAGGGCGCTGTAGAAGATGGCGCGGTCCTCCTCGGTCGTGGCCTCGACGTCGATGACCGACAGCGCCTGCTCCCAGGCCGCCTCGGCCGCGGCGCGCGTCGCCTCGAAGTCCGGCGAGCGGTCGGCCGCGAGGTTCGCGCGCGCCTGATCGAGGTCGATGTAGGAGATGGCCACCTGGACCTCGACGGGGTCGGCGAGCGCCCCGAAGCCGACCCAGGCGCCGAGGGTGAGGCCGTCCTGGCTCGTGCCTCCCTCGGTGATCGCGCCCTCGTTCCAGACGCCGTGGCTGGAGAAGGCCGGCGCGAAGCGGGCCACGAAGTGCATCGGCAGCCCCCCGTAGCGGCCCGAGAAGCCGGCCGTGCTGGTGACCGAGCCGGTGACCTCGCCCGCCGCGACGTCCACGTCCACGTGGCCGGAGAGCAGCTCGCCGCCGAGGACGCGCGCGGCGTCGACGAGGACCACCGGGTCGGCGGCGCCCGCCGGGCAGGTGTACCGGTGCACGCCGGTGTCGTTGGTGGCGGTGAGCTCGGCGCGGATGCCCGTGTCGTCGAGCGTGACGGCGTAGTAGCCGACCGCCGCCTCCTCGGTCGCTTTGCTGAAGGTCGACTGGTAGCCGATGGCGGTGGTCTTGGCCGCGCTCATGCCGAGCGTCGGCTGGAGGAGGATGTTGCCGCCGTCGATGGCGCCCACGCCGTGCAGGTGCGTGTGGCTGAAGCCGAAGAGGATCGTGTCCTCGGAGTAGTAGCCGGCGCAGTGGTAGAAGGGCAGGGAGTCGCCCCCGCCGCTCGAGGTGTCGGGGCCCGGCTTGGCCATGCCCCACGGCAGGGTGGGGCCCGGGTTCACGCTGCCCACGCGGAAGCCGGCGCCGCCGGTGCCGACGAAGGGGTCGACCGCGCTGATCTTCGAAGGCGCCGGCGACGAGGAGCAGGCGCCGGCCGCAACGCCTGCGGCGACGAGCCCGAGGAGCAGGAGGCCTGCTGGCCGCGGCGCGCGCCCGAGCGCGCCACGGCATCTGACATCACGCATGGGGGCAGCGTACGGGAGCGGCGCTGGAGGGTCAACGGGGCCGGCGGGGGGCTACAGCGCCAGCCGCGGGTCCTCGGTCGCGAGGGTGACGGCGGTCGAGGGCTTGCCGGTGGCGTCGCGGTAGGCGCCGCGCGCGGCCTCGGTCAGCGCCACGCGGATCTTGAGGGCCTGCTCGCGTGTGCCGTAGGGCCCGAGGCAGATGGGGACGAAGTCGCTCGGGCCGGGGCCGGGACCGGGGGCCGGGGGGAGCGCCAGCCGGAGGAGGCCGCCCCCGGCGGGCGGCAATCCACGGCAGAGGAGCGAGTTGCCGTGACCGCGCCGGGTCAGCTGCTTCATGATCTCCGCCTCGCGGCCCCGGTCCTCGGCCGCGCCCGCGAGGGCGTAGTAGTAGCCGACGGCCGCGACCCCCGGAGGCCGGTGGGCGGCGCCGGGCACGCCCCCCGTCTCGAGGTCGCGGTTGAGCGGCTCCCACTCGCCGCGGAGCGCCCCGGCCAGCAGGTCCCACGCGCGCGCCTTGGCCTGCGCGTAGAGCTGCTGGATCTCCTTGCTCGGCTTCAGCTTGAGCGTGGCCGGATCGGTCGTGCCGCCGCGGGCCGCGAGCTTCGCCACCGCGGCCAGCACCCCATCGGGGTCCTCGGCCTTGGGCCCGAGCTTGGGTTTGCCGAGGAGCTTGCGCTTCGCGAGCGCGCCTCCGTCCATGTGCACGGCAGTGCTAGCCACCTTGTAGCCGACGAGCGGCGCGAGCTTCACGGTCACGGGCCGTCCCACCACCTCGGTCAGCGCGCGCCCGAGCAGGTCCTCGGCGTACTGCTGCCCCGTCACCAACGTGGCGGCCTGGAGGTCCTGGGCCCAGCTGGCCACCACCACGTCCAGCGCCACCTCGAACGAGACGTGGCTCGCGCCTCTGGCGTCGTGGTCGAGGCCGCGGCCCACCATGAAGGGGTGGAGGGTTCGGTCAGCGGCGAGGTGGGTGATCCAGCCCATGGCGAACGACCGCTCCTCCGAGGTCTTCGCGCCCCGCAGCAGGGCCTGGGCCAGGGCGGCCGGGACCCCGCGGTGCGCCAGGACCCCGAGGTCGATGTTGCCGCTGCGGCCGAGGAGGTCGGCGGCCATCGCCCCCCCGAGGAAATGGGCCCGCAGCCGCGGGTCCCGGGCGGCGAGCTGCAACTCGGGCGGGTAGGCGCTCAGGTGCGCGCGCACGTCCTCGAGCAACCGGTGGGCCACCACGCCGTGACCGAGTGGGCTCATGGCCGCCGCAGGCCGTGAGGGCAGGGGAGAGACCGCGATCATTACCATGAGCAGCGCTGGGACGGGCCTGGACATGGGGCCACCTTATCACTTCGGCGGCCCCCAGGGAGCGGGGTGGGAGCGGTGTCCAATCCGAGAGTTGCCTTGCAGATTGACATTGAGCCGCCCGTCCGGTAACCCTGATGTGATGGGATGGGCCGTGGTCCGCCCGCGAGGGGCGCAACCCCAGTGGCGGAGAGGCAGGTCACCGATGCGCGTGCTGATCGTGGTGCTCGCGGTTCTCCTGGCGCTGCCGTCCCTTGGGCTCGCGAAGCCGAGGAAACGGCCCCCCAAGAAGGCGGCCGGGAAGGCCCCGGCCGCGGACGTCCGCGGCGCGGTCAAGGAGGAGCGAGGCAAGAAGTCGCTCGCCGCCGAGGCCAACGGGGGGGAGAAGCGGCGCGCGGGGGGACGGGACAAGGACCCGCGCATGGACGCCCCGGGCAAGGAAAGCGGGGCGGTCGGTGGCGGCAACCCGGCGCTCCAACGCGGGACGCGCCTGGAGTTCGACGGCCGCCTGGTCCAGGGACAGACGGCGCGGTCCGGTGCCGTCTACCTCTTCGAACGCGCGCGCTCGGAGCTGCGGAGCATGGTTCGCGAGCGGCAGTCGTACCGTGACGAGATCGTCAAGACGGTCTTCCCCGAGGGTGGCCGCGAAGTGCCGAAGCGCTGAGTCAGCGCCATAGGACGCCCGGGCGAGCCACTCTGCCATGCCAGCCATCGGAGCCATCGAGGTCTTCGTCTTCCGCCAGGGTCAGTTCGTCGGCTCGCGGATGTTCTCACCCGACCGCGTCGTCACCATCGGCCGCGCGCTCGACCAGGGGCTGCGGCTCGACGACGAGGAGGTCTCGTCCCGTCACGCCACGCTGCGCGTGGTCGACGGGCGTCTCGTGATCGCCGACGCCGGCAGCCGCAACGGGGTGTACGTCAACGGGCGCAAGGTGCAGTCGGCCAAGGTCTCGTCCTTCGACGAGATCCTCGTGGGCGGCTGCCGCCTGAAGATCGACATCGTCGGCGGCATGGGCCAGGAGGAGGCCCAGGGCGGCGCCGAGCTCGAGAGGACCCGGGTGGGGCCCGCCCCCGCGGGCCCGGGCAGCACGGGCACGCAACCGCCGCGGAGCGCGGCGACGTCGACCTTCGTGCCGCGCATGGCCGAGCCCCCGCCCGACGCCGCGTCCGACGGCCCCACCACGGCGCGGTTCATGCGCACGGTACCCGCCGAGCCGCCGGCCCCCGCAGCACCGCCGCCGGCCCCGCCCGTTGACGTCGCACCGCCTCCGGCCGCGCCGCCGCGCGC
>JACRCY010000661.1 GCA_016218785.1 Deltaproteobacteria bacterium | reverse complement strand
ATCGACGCACCGTGGTGGGCCAAGCCGTTCACCTGGATCCTGGCGGCGCTGATGGTGGTGATCGAGATGATCAGCCACTTCGCCCGGCCCGTGTCCCTGAGCCTCCGTCTCATGGGCAACATGGCGGCCGACCACAAGGTCGTCTTCGCCTTCTTCGTGCTGGTGCCGCTCCTGGTGCCGGTGCCGTTCCTGATCCTCGGGTGTCTGGTAGTCATCGTGCAAACGCTGGTGTTCAGCCTCCTCTCGATGGTCTACATCTCCATGGCCGTCGCGCACGAGGAGCATTAGAGTCGGTCTGGCGCGGTTCAAGGAGGAGTCGAGAGATGACCCGGAAGCTCAAGTTCGTCGTGGCCTCGATCACGGGCCTGTTCGTCACCCTGATGACCAACGTCGCCTGGGCGCAGGCCGCCGCGCCCGCCAACGAGTTCGAGCGCGACAAGTACTTCGCCATCGCGGCCGGCATCGGCATCGCGCTGGCGGCGTTCGGCGGCGCCCTCGGCCAGGGTCGCACCGCCTCCGCGGCGCTCAGCGGCATCGCGCGCAACCCCGGTGCGTCGGGCAAGATCTTCACGCCCATGATCCTGGGCCTGGCGCTCATCGAGTCGCTGGTGATCTACGCGCTCATCATCTCCTTCGTCCTCGTCGGGAAGATCAAGTAGCTCGTGCGTGCGGGGCGGGTGGTGCGGCCCCCGGCGTCCCGGGGGACCGGGAGTCGGGGGCCGGCTGCTCCGCACCGCGTGCGACCGGCGGGCAGCGCGCTTCGCGTCGCCTGCTCCGGCGTCCTCACCCTCATTCTGGCGACCACGCTCGGCGCCGCGTGCCGCCGTGCCCCCACGGCGGCCGACGGCGGCCACGTCGACTTCGACCTGGCGCACGGGCTCCCGGTGATCCCGGGCGCGCGCGTCGTCTACGGCGGCACCCAGGACGACGTCTTCACGCTGGAGCTGGCGAGCATGAGACCGGCCGCGGCCGTGGCCGCGTGGTATCGCCAGAGCCTCCCGCGCATCGGGTGGCGCGAGCTCGAGGTGACCGGGCCGTCCCCGAGCGGCACCATGCGGCTCCGGGCGCGACGCGGCGGCTCGTGGCTCCTGGCCCGCATCCGCTCCGAAGGGGTCGAGACCGAGGCGACGTTCGCCAAGGGCGAGGGGCCGATGCCGCCGGCGGCCACCCTGCTGCCCGACGAGGGGGGCGCCGGCGCCGCCGCGGCGTCGCCGCCGCAGAGCGGTCCCGCCACGGCGGCCGCCGCCATTGCCGGGCCCGACGGCGGCGTGGCCGCGGCCGGCGGCGGTCCCTCCGCGAGCGCCGTGACCCCCACGGATCTGCTGGAGACGCTGCTGCTCCCCGACTCGGTGCGGCGCGTGGGTCAGCCGACCGAGCACGGCCACGCGGCCATGGCGGTCATCTCGTCCGACCTCCAGCCCCAGACCGCCACGACCGAGGTGGGCCGGGCGCTCAAGGAGGCCGGCTGGCGCGTCGACGAGCAGGGCGAGGGGATCCTGCCCGGCGCCCGCGAGCTGCGCGCCTCCCGCGGCGCTGTGGCGCTGCGCCTCAGCCTCGTGCCCGCGGGACGTGGCGCCGCGGGCACCATCACCGTCGGTCCGCCTGCGGCCGTCGAACGCGCCGCCGGTCCGCGCGCCCCCAAGGGTGCCCGGGGCGGGGGCACTCCGGGCGGCCGCCGGCCCTGACCCCAGCGCTCCACGCCCGTGAGGGAGAGACGACCATGAACCTGGCGAGAACCCCCGACGAGGTCAACGCGCTCTTCGAGGAGTGGAACAGCTTCCAGCAGTGCGACATCCTCGCCATCTGGATGGAGCCGCCGGCGCGGCGGCTCGAGATCCACACCTCGAACCTGGCCGCGGCCGTCAGCGACCCCAACTACCCCCGGCGCCCGGGCCAGATCGTCATCCAGGGAGTGCTCTACTTCCACTCGGGCAGCCCGATCCTGCTCGACACCCCCTCGCAGATCTCGTCGATCGAGTTCCGGGAGTTCACGGACTTCTGGTCGATCGCCATCTACTTCATGGGGACGTACGAGCACCTGACGGTGTTCGCCAAGGGCCCGCTGGCGGTGGAGTTCGAGGGCCCGCCCGGGATGGCGTAGCGGGGGGCGGCTACGGCACCACGACCGTGTCGCCGCCCAGCAGCGTGATGTTCATCTCCAGGTGGCGCCCCGCCACGACCTCGCTGTAGTAGAAGGGGATCTTGCGCTGCTGGCCATCGCGGTCGCGGCGGATCACGATGATCTGGTCGGTCTCCGCGAACCGCGAGGGCCCGCCCGCCAGGGCCAGGGCGTCGAGCACCGACACGAAGTCCTTGGGCGTGTAGACGCCCGGCCGCTCGACCTTGCCGACCACGTTGATGCGGTAGCTGTTGACCTCGACCACCGTGACGGTCACCACCGCGGCGTCGTCGCGCAGGAAGCGCGACAGCTTCTTGCCGAGGAGATCACGCAACTGGGGCGGCGTGAGGCCGGCCGCGTTGACGTCGCCGATGATCGGCATGGTGATGTTGCCGTCCGGGCGCACGTGGTGCCGCCCCGACAGGTCCTGGTTCTTCCACACGTCGATCGAGAGCACGTCGTTGACGCCGATCACGAAGCCGGTCTTGCGCGGATCCGGCTCCTTCGCGTAGTCGTACGTGATCTGGGGGCGGCACGCGGAGACCGCGAGGAGGGCGAGGACACAGGCGAGCAGGCGCGGGCTCATGACCGGGAGGATCGCAGAGGCGCCCCCGCTCCGCAAGGGGCAGCGGGCCGCCGCCGGACGGCGCCGCCCGTCGCCGAAAACGCACCGCGTCTTCTTGACTACCCCCCCCGTGGCGGATAGAATTTCATGGATTTACCTGTGATTGGGACCCAAGGTGGTCGACCTTCCTCAGTTCGCGCTCCGGTTCATCTCGGGCAAGTACCAGGGCGGCGAGTTTCCGCTGCGCTGGGACCGCGAGATCGTGATCGGGCGTTCGAGTGACCTCGACATGGTGCTGGTCGAGGACATGGTGTCGCGCAAGCACGCCAAGATCGCGACCATGGCCGGCCAGGTGGTCATCCAGGATCTCGGCTCGACCAACGGTACCTTCGTCAACGGCGAGAAGATCAAGAAGGTCCGCCTCAAGGAGGGGGACCGCATCCTCATCGGGACGTCGATCCTCAAGCTGGTGACCCTCAACGGGCGCGGCCCGGGCATGAGCACCAGCGAGGCCGACGCGCGCCGGAGCATGGAGCAGTCGGCGCAGCGCCGCACCAGCGCCGCCGGGCGCCCCATGTCGGGGAGCATCGACGAGATCCCGCTGCCCGACCTCGTCCAGCTGCTCTCCACGAGCCGCAAGAGCGGCGTGCTCGCGGTGCGCAGCGATCAGGGGCACGGCCGCGTCTACCTCCGGCGCGGCCAGATCTACTACTGCTCGATCGACGACGCCTTCGACCTGACGCCGCACAAGTCGTTCTATCGCATGCTCACCTGGGTCTCGGGCACCTTCGAGCTCGAACCGCCCGACGAGCGCAACGTGCTCGAGGAGATCCAGGAGTCGACCGAGGCGCTCCTGATGGAAGGGATGCGCCAGCTCGACGAGATGAAGCGGATGGAGACCGAGCTGCCGCCGCGCGAGGCGACGCTGCACCTGGTGCAGCCGCTCCAGGTGCCGCTGCGCGACCTGTCGCCCCTCGAGCTCGACGTGCTCCAGGCCGCCATCAACCTCGGTACCGTGGGCGAGGCGCTCGACCGCGTCAGCAACACCGACCTCGACGCGGCGCAGAAGCTGCTCTCGCTGATCCAGCGCGGCTACCTGCAGCCGACGTAGCCGCGACGGCGCGGGCCTACACCGGCAGCGTCGTCCCCTCGGCCGCGGCGGTGAGCTTGATCTTCTTGCCCCCCCGCTCGTCGAGGAGCGCGCGGCAGCGCTCGAGCATCTGATCGACCTGCTCGTCGGTGTAGTCCTGGTCGTAGTGGAACATGACCAGGTGCTTCACCTGGGCGCGCAGCGCCGCCTCGGCCGCGTCCGCGTACGACGAGAACCCGCGCTCGAGGCGCAGCGCCCGGTCCTCCGGGGTGTAGGTGCAGTCGTGGACCAGCACCTGCGCGCCCTGGTAGAGCTCGACCGACTTCGGCGGCGGCCCCGCCGAGCTGTAGCCGGCGTCGGGGGCGTAGACGAAGGCCCGGCCGCCCTCCTCGAGGCGGTAGGCCATTGCCTTGGTCGTGCCGTGAGGGTTCAGGCAGACCGACACCTGCAGCCCGGCCACCTCGAAGGTCTGCCCCTCGTGCACCGCGTGGATCTCGATCTGCGAGCCGAGGTTCTTCAGGCTGTGGATGGGCGAGAAGTGGGGGTTCATCTGCCCCTCGAGCACGCTCTCGAGGCGGCCCGACGAGCGGCTCGGGCCGTAGATGGCCAGGCTGTTGCCGGCGGAGTAGATCGGCGCGAAGAACGGGAACCCCTGGATGTGGTCCCAGTGAGCGTGCGTGAGCAGCAGGGCGGCGTCGAGGTGGCCGTGCCCCTCGTCGCTCTGCATGATCGCGCGCCCGAGGGGGCTGATGCCGGTGCCCGCGTCGAGCAGGATCAGGCTCCCCTTCCTGGTCCGCACCTCGACGCACGACGTGTTGCCGCCGTAGCGGTTGGTCTCGGGCCCCGGAGCCGGGAACGAGCCGCGCACCCCCCAGAACGTGATCTCCATACTAGCGCCCCACCTTGAGCTCGACGCCCTCGGCCGCAGCCATGATGTCGAGGCGGGGCGTGACCTTGCGATAGTGGGCGAGGATCGAGTCGATCTCGTCGTCGGCGCGCTCCGGCGAGTGGTGGAAGAGCGCGAGCTGCTTCGCGCCGGCCGCCCGGCAGATCTCGATAGCGTCGTCGGGGCAGCTGTGCCCCCAGTGCGGCTGGCGGCGGTACTCCTCGGGCGTGAACATGGTGTCGTAGATGACCAGGTCCGCCCCCTCGCACAGGCGCACCAGGCTCTCCTGCATCTTGCGGAGCTTCTGGGCGTCCGCGGGCGCGAGGGGCGCGCCCAGGCGCGGGGCCTCGCGGATGAACTCGTTCTCGAGCAGCACGTCGCGGAAGGGCGCCGTGTCGGTGGCGTAGCAGACCGAGCCGTGCTGGTAGTCGAGGCGGTAGGCGATCGCGATCCACGGGTGGTTGAGCCGGGTGCACGCGACCTTGATGGGCCCGATCTCGAAGCGGGCGCCCTCGATCAGCTCGCGGAAGGCGACCTCGGCCTTCACCTCGTCGAAGGGGACCGGGAAGTAGGGGTCCTCGGTCTGGCTCTGGAACACCGCGCGCAGGTGCACGTCGTCGCGCTGGCGGGCGTAGACGTAGAAGTGATTGCCCTTCTGGTAGAGCGGCGCGAAGAAGGGCATCCCCTGGATGTGGTCCCAGTGGGTGTGGCTGATGAGCAGGTGGGCCGTGCCCTCGCCGCGGCCGAACTCGCCGTGCATCAGCTCCTTGCCGAGGCGACGGATTCCCGTACCGGCGTCGATGATGATGCGCGGGCCGTCCTCGGTGCGCACCTCGACGCACGAGGTGTTGCCCCCGTAACGGTTGGTCTGCCTGCCGGGGACCGGGATCGAGCCCCGTACTCCCCAGAACTTCACTCTCATCGAGCAAGCCTCGCGGACGACTGGCTGGCGCCGGCCCGTGACGCGCCCAGGCCCCTCATCATCCGCCGGAGGATATCACACGCGATTTCGCCAGTCTACCTGACGACGCCTGGAGGCCAGGGTCCCACTGACCGGCACGCGGTCGCCGGCTGCGCTGGCGCCTACGGGTAGGGCGGCGGCTTCAGCTTCGCGCCGCGCACCCACCACATCGCGTGCGGCCCGTAGTAGATCGTCTTCGCCCAGTACTCCGATCCCTCGTGATACACGAGGTCGTGCTCGCCCGCGATCACCTGCCCGGCCCAGTGTCGGTTGATGCGCCCGACCGCCTCCTCCAGCAGGATACCGAACAACCTGACCATCTCGTCGGCGATCGCACGGCAGAACGCTTCACCCCTCGCGTCGACCGTGAACTTGAACGCAGTCATGGCTGCACGTCGGGTCTCGCCGGCACGCGGCGCGGGAGGAAGACGGCCACCAGCAGCAGCGCGTTCACCGTGAAGAACAGCCACAGCATGACGGCCTGGTTCATCTCCCGTCCGTGCGACCACAGGCGGGCGCCGGCGCCCGCTCAGGGCTTGAGGCGCTCGAGCGCGCGGCGCGCCGCCTCGTCGCCGGGCCGCAGCTCGAGGGCGCGCCGCAGGTGACGCCGGGCGCGCTCGGCGTAGCCGCGTGCCTCTCCGGCCCGCAGCTCGACGAAGCGCGCCTGGTAGACCTCGCCGAGCATGAGGTTCGTCTCGTAGCTCGACGGCTCGCGGTCGAGGGCCCGCAAGAGGGCGCGCTCGGCGCCGGCCTGATCCCCGGCGGCCGTGAGCGCCCGGGCGAGGGCGCGCCAGGTGGCCCCCTCGCCCCCGTCCAGCGCGCAGAGGCGCGTATAGAGCCGCACCGCCTCACGCCACTCGCGCGCGTCCTCCCGCACTCGCGCCAGGGACGCGGTGGCGCGGAGGTTGAAGGGATCGAGCCAGAGGGCCCGCTCGAGGTGCCGGGCCGCCTGGGGCACCCGGTCGCGGTCGAGATAGATCAGGCCGAGGTAGAGGTGGTTGGTCGGGTCGTCGGGGTTCAGCTCGCCGGCACGCTGCAGGGCAGCGAAGGCCCGCGCGTCGTTGCCCAGCTTCAGGTGCGCCAGCGCCAGCAGCGTGTGGGCGGCGGCGAAGCCCGGCCGGCTGCGGACCAGATCCTCCGCCGCCGACACCGCCTGCCCCGGCAGCTCCTCGTCGAGGAGGCCGGCGGCGCGCCGGTAGGCGGCGCGCACGTCGGGGGGCAGGCCGCGGAAGAGGCCGGCCGCTCCGGCACTGAGCTTGCGGCCCCGCTCCACCTCGTCGGCGCTGATCTCCAGCTCGGGCACAGGGGCGAGCACCTCGCGCGCCCGGGGCGCTTCGCCAGCGTCGATGAGCAGCTGCGCCAGGGCCAGCCGCGGCGCCGCCCGACGGCCATCGAGGGCCACGGCGCGCTCGAGCAGGGGCCGCGCCTGGGCCACGCGCTCGTCGTCGAGGAGCAGCGTCCCCTGCAGGTAGGGGTACTCGCCGCGCTCGGGGCGGAGCGCGGCCGCGCGGCCGAGGGGCCGCACCGCCTCGTCGACCCGGGTCGGCTGCAGCGCCACGAGCGCCAGCGCCAGCTCCACCTGCGGCAGCGGATCGTCGGGACGCGCGGTCGCGGCCGCGCGGGCCTCCGCGACTGCGGCCGCGGCCTCGCCGAGAGCGGCGCGGCAACGGGCCCGCAGGCGCAGCCGGTCGATGCCGCCGGCCGCTT
>JACRCY010000659.1 GCA_016218785.1 Deltaproteobacteria bacterium | reverse complement strand
TCCACCTGCGCTTCCCGGAGCTGCAGGTCACGGGGGCCTCGCTCGAGTGCATGGTCCGGCTGGAGGGGGACGTCGTCGAGGTGCGCCCGCTCGCCGGGACCCGGCGGCGCGGCGAGACCGAGGAGGAGGACGAGGCGCTCATCGAGGAGCTGCTCGCCGATCCCAAGGAGCGGGCCGAGCACCTGATGCTCGTCGACCTCGGTCGCAACGACCTCGGGCGGGTGGCCGCCGTCGGCAGCGTCGAGGTGGACGAGTTCATGACGGTCGAGGGGTACTCGCACGTCATGCACATCGTGTCGAGCGTGCACGGTCACCTCGCGCCCGGTCAGTCCGCCACCGATGTCCTGCGGGCCACGTTCCCGGCCGGGACGCTCTCCGGCGCGCCCAAGATCCGCGCCATGGAGATCATCGAGGAGCTGGAGCCCTGCCGGCGCGGCGTGTACGGCGGCGCCGTCGGCTACCTGTCCTTCACCGGCAACCTCGACCTGGCCATCGCCATCCGCACGCTGATCGCGGTCGGCGACAGCATCTACGTCCAGGCGGGCGCCGGGATCGTCCACGACAGCGACCCGGCGCACGAGTATGACGAGACCGTGGCCAAGGCCACCGCAGTGGTTCGCGCGGTGTCGATCGCGAAGGGGACGTGACGCCGTGCTGCTGCTCATCGACAACTACGATTCGTTCACCTACAACCTGGTGCAGTACTTCGGCGAGCTGGGGTGCGAGGTCACCGTCTTCCGCAACGACGCCCTCGGCCTCGACGAGATCGAGGAGATGGAGCCCGAGCGCATCGTGCTCTCCCCCGGTCCCTGCACGCCCAACGAGGCCGGCATCAGCCTCGATCTCATCCGCAAGTTCGCCCCGCGGACGCCCATCCTCGGCGTCTGCCTCGGACACCAGGCGATCGGCCAGGCCTTCGGCGGGAAGATCGTGCGCTCGACGACTCCGATGCACGGCAAGGTCTCGACCATCTTCCACGACGGGCGCGGCGTCTTCGCCGGGCTCCCCAACCCCATCGAGGCGACTCGCTACCACTCGCTGGTGGTCGAGCGGGGGAGCGTGCCGTCGTGCCTCGAGGTCTCGGCCAAGACCTGGGACGACGAGATCATGGGGCTCCGCCACCGTCAGTTCCCGTGCGAGGGCGTACAGTTCCACCCCGAGTCGATCCTCACGCCGCAGGGGAAGGACCTGCTCAGGAACTTCCTGGAGCTGTAGCGCGCGGCGTGCGCGCGCCAGGACGGGCGGCTAGCGGTAGAAGACTCCGAGGAGGTCCTCGGTCCGCGAGATGGGGACCCCGCTCTTGAACGAGGTCACCCGGAACTGGTAGTACATGCCGGCCTCGAGCGGCCCGCCGTAGGCCACGGCCGGGTTGTCGCCGGTGTGGCGCGGCTCGGTGGCCGTCCAGACCTCGTTGCCGAAGGCGTCGAACACCGTGATCTCGTACTCGTCCTCGGAGCTGTCGTCCTTCCAGCTCAAGGTCGGCGCGGACGTCACCTGCTCGGGCCCGGTCGCGCCCGGGCCGAGCACCTTGAGCGCCTCGGTGACCTTGAAGCCGTCCACGGTCGTGGTCTGCCCGGCCGTGACCTGGACGTGCAGGATGCTGGTGCCGCCGATGGAGAGGTCCGGGTCCCGCACCAGGCCGTCGTTCTCGAAAGCGGCGAGCACCACGTAGCGGCCCGCGGGGACTCCCGTGATGGTGTACGCGCCGGAGACGTCCGGCGGCAGGCCGGCGTCGGGCGCGCGCAGCCCCGGCGGCGTCTCGCCGCGCGCGAGGCGCTCGTCGAACGTCCCCTCGACCACGAGGATCACCGAGGTCTTCGCGCCCCCCGGCGCGTTCACGATCTGGATGGTGCCGGAGACGGTGCCCGCCTGCAGGTCGTTGATGGCCAGATCGACGTCGAGGGTCTGGCCCGCCGCCAGCGTGGGGCTGGCGGAGTCGTAGTTCACTCCGCGGGCGTAGGCGGTGACCGTGTAGCCCCCGGGCTCGAGGTTGAAGATGGCGTAGTCGCCCTCGCGGTCGGCGATGGCGGTGCCCGCGGTCGGCCCCTCGGCCACCACCAGGGCGCCGGCGTGATCGACGGGGACCTCGACGGTGCCGCGGATGATGCCGGTGCCGGCGCCCGCCGGGAGCGGGATCAGCCCGATGTCGGTGAGCGCCGACTGGACGACCAGATCGCCGTCCACCAGGGCCGCGGCGCCCGAGTCGACGGGGAGCGGCTGCCGCACCCCCGAGGGGAAGGTCTGGAAGCCCGCGGCGTCCGCGCGCAGCGTGAAGTCGGCGCCTACCGGCGTCCCATCGGCCTGGCGCCGCGTCGGCACGGCGAGGTCGTAGGCGCCGGCCGCGTCGGTCACGGCCACCGCGCCGAGCGGCGAGCCGTTGGCGTCGATGCCCACGACGCGGGCGCCCGCGATGGCGCCGTCGTCGGCGAGGCTGAAGACCTGGCCCCGCACGAACAGCGGGGCGAAGCAGGCCGGGTCGGCCCCCTCCACCTCCTCGCACACGGTGCCGTCGGTGCAGCCGGTCAGGGCCACCGGGTCGCAGGCCTGCTCGTCGTGGTGGCACCCCGCCATCGCGAGCGCTGCGATTCCCGCGATGAAGCTCAGGCCGCTCGTCACGCGTATGGCTCGCATCATGATGAGGCCTCCTCTCGTGGCTCAGGTTGCGAAGTACCGGCCCGCCAGCCCGTCGAGCACACGGCTCAGATCGTCGATGATCGCGTCGGCCTCGTCCGGATCGCAGCACCCGCGGAGCGCCTCCGGCAACGAAAGCTCCAGGGCGCGCACGAAGTGACCGAGCGTGACCTGCTCCGGTATGGCGCCGACCTCCGTGAGGGCGCGCACGAGCAGCGGCACGGCGAACGAGGGCCTCACGTGTTGCTCGATCTCCTCGAGGCAGCGGGTGAACAGCGCGTTCCCGGCCACCCGGGGCACCACGCCGGAAGTGCGTCGGTGTTGGCGGGCCCTGACCGGCGTCATCTCAGCTTGTCCCCCAGCGACTTCAGGCCACGCTCGATCGCCTTGCCGGTCCGCTTCAGGGCCCGACGGATGTCCTCCAGCATCCGATCCCAGTCCGCGCTGTCGCTCTCCGGGGCGTAACGCCTGACGCGGGACGGCGCCGCGCGCGCCTCGACGCGCGTGCGCTCGCGGGCCTTCACGCGGACCACGCCTCGCCTGCTCCGGTCCTCGACCTCCACGGTGCCGCTCATCACGCGCACGTCGGTGCGTCCCGCCTGGCGCTCCACCACGAACGAAGTCCCGAGCACGCGCGCCTCGGCCTCGTCGGTGCGGACCCGGAACGCGCCGCGGTCGGCATCGACCTGGCACCAGACCCGGCCCGTGCCGAGGGTCACCTCGTCGCCGCGGCCCTGCAGCCGGGCCTGTGCGCGTGGGTAGAGTCGCAAGCGGCCCCCGCGCTCGAGCTCGACCTCCGCGTGGCCACCGGGCGCGACCTGGAGGCTGGCCCCTACGCCCAGCACCGCCCCGACAGCAGCCGGCTGCCCGTCGATGCGGACGCGCTGCGCCCGGGTCAGGCGCCCGGCGACGACCTCCGCGGCCGGCGCGGACGCTGGCGCCGAGGCCGGCTCGGACGGCGCGACCGCCGGCGCCCGGGCCACCGCCGCCGGCGGTGGCAACGGCGGCGCG
>JACRCY010000651.1 GCA_016218785.1 Deltaproteobacteria bacterium | reverse complement strand
GGGGCCGAGGGCAAGGGCCACCAGTTCCTCCTGCGCGGCTTCGACGCCGCCCACGGCGCCGACCTCGAGGTCACGGTCGACGGCGTGCCCGTCAACGATGTCTCCAACGTCCACGGCCAGGGCTACGTGGACCTGGGCTTCCTGCCCGCGGACGTGGTCCAGGAGATGGTCGTGCTCAAGGGACCCTTCGCGCTCGAGCAGGGAGACTTCGCCACGGCCGGGTCGCTGGCGCTGCGCCTCGGCGCCGTCGAGCGCGGCAGCCGCCTCACCTACGAGGCCGGGACGACCAACCGCCACCGCCTGCTGCTCGTGGAGGCGCCGGCCGCCTGGCGCACGGGCTTCCTCGCCATCGAGGCGCTCACCGACGACGGGTTCGGCGACGATCGCTCCAGCCGGCACCTCGGCGCCGTGGCCAAGGTGCCGCTCGGCCAGGGCGGCGCGGGGCCCACCCTGCTGCTCGCGGCCCACAAGGCCTGGTTCGGCTCGCCGACGGCGCTGCGCGAGATTGACGTCGAGGCGGGCAGGATCGGAGAAGTGGGCTCCTACGTCCACGGCCTGCAGGGGCAGTCGGGCCGGCTCGTCGCGTCGCTCGCCGCGCCGCTCCACGGCCGCGCCGGCGCGCTCGACCTCGCGGCCGGGTTCATGCTGCGCGCGTTCGAGCTGGAGAGCGACTACACCGGCTTCGTCCTCTACCCCGACCAGGGCGACGCCCGCCGCCAGCGCCACGAGGCGCTCGTCGGGTTCGCCTCCGCCTGGTGGCAGCGCCGCGTGCGGCTCGCGGGCCGGGCGGTCACGCTGCGGGCCGGCCTGACCTGGCGCGGTGACTTCTTCGACCAGGACGAGGGGCAGATCCGCGGGTCGGGCGAGCTGCCGTGGCTCGTGACCCGCGACGCCCGCGGTCAGGTCCAGCACGGCGCCGCCGCGGTGGGGGCCGCGCTCGATCTCGCGCGCTGGCTCGCGGTCGAGGTGGGCGCCCGCGTGGACCTCTTCGGCATCGTCCTCGCCGATCGGCTCCAGGACGGCCGTGAGTACCGCGACCTCCTCGCCGCCGTCTCGCCGCGGGCCACGCTGCGCCTGCCGGTGACGCGGCCCCTCTCGCTCTTCCTCGCCTACGGCCGCGGCCTGCGCTCGCCCGAGGCGCGCGCGATCGCGACCCGGGACCTGCCCGCCGAGGACGTGGCCGTGGCCCGCTACCGGGGCGGCGCCCCGGCCGTGGCGACGGCCGACGCCCTGGAGGCGGGGGCGCGCCTCGCGCCGGGCCCGCGGCTCGAGATCACGGCCGCGGCATTCGCCACCTTCATGAGCAACGAGACCGTCTTCGACCACGTCTCGGGCACCAACCTCGAGCTGAACGCGACCCGCCGTCGGGGGGGAGAGCTGGGCCTCCGGGTCCGCCCCGCGCCCTGGCTCGAGATCCGCGCCGACGGCACGGCCGTCGACGCCCGGTTCGTCGAGTCGGGCCACCCCGTGCCGGGGGCGCCGCGGTTCCTGCTCACCTGCGGAGCGGCGGCGGTGCATCCGGCGGGCCTGCGGGCCGGCGTGTCGGGGTACTACCTCGCGCCGCGGCCGCTGGCGCACGGCGCGGTGGGGGCGCACGGAGGGGCGCTCGACCTCACCGCCGCCTACCGGCGCGGCCGTTTCGAGATCCGGCTCGAGGTCGAGAACGTCACCGCCGCGCGCCGGCGCGAGGGCGAGTACCACTTCGCCTCGTGGTTCGACCGCGCGGAGCCGCGCAGCCTGCTGCCGGTCACGCACGCGACGCCGGGCCCGCCGCTCACGGCGCGGCTCGCCCTGACGCTGTTCCTGTGAGCACGGCCCGGTCGCGCCGGGCCCGAAGGAGGTATGACCGATGATGAAGACCATGGTGCGGGTGCTCGGCCTGACCGCGCTGCCGCTGCTGGCCGCGGTGTGTAGCTCCGACCACGAGCCCGCCACGCTGCCGCTCCCCGTGGTCGCGCGCGGCGGCGGCCTCTCCGCGTTCGTCACCGCCGAGGGCTACACCGTCGAGCTGGCGGAGCTGCGGGTGGCGCTCGGCGACCTCCAGTTCACCGTGGGGGGCGAGACCCATGCCGGCCTGCTGCGGGACGCCCGGCGTGCGCTGGTGCGCGAGGCCTTCGCCCACCCCGGCCACTATGCCGGCGGCGAGGTCACGGGCCAGCTCGCGGGCGCCTTCATCATCGACGCCTTCGCCCCGGGCGAGGTCGCCCTCGGCACGGCCACGCTGCTCGAGGGCGACTACCACGGCGCCAACTTCACCTTCCGCGCGGCGTCCACCGAGGACGGTCTGGCGGCGGACGACCCGCTCCTCGGGCACACCGCGCTCATGGCGGGGACCGCCAGCCGCGCCGGCGCGGCCTACACCTTCCACGCCGTGCTCGACATCGACGCGGGCACCCAGATGGTGGGCGCCCCCTTCACGCTCGCGCTGCGCGCGGGGGCCGGCGCCACCCTGGCCCTCGCGGTCCTGGCGGTCGACCCGAGCACCGAGGGCGACTCGCTCCTCGACGGCGTCGACTTCGCGGCGCTCGACCCGGACGGGAACCACGTCGTCGAGATCCTGCCCGGGGATGCCGCCCACAACATCATCCGCCGCACGCTCCAGGTCCACGATCACTGGTGGGTGGACGTGCGCTGAGGCCACGAGAGGAGGAGCCAGATGAGGAAGATCGTCGTCGTCTCGACTCTGGCCGCCGTCGCCGCCTGCGGGGGCGATGCGGGCACCGGTACCCTCGCCGCGGAGATCTGGGGCGAGGACTTCATCGAGCACGGGATCCCGGCGAGCGAGTTCGCCGACGGCTGGTCCGTCACGTTCGGCAAGTTCCTGGTCTCGGTCGGCGGCCTGACCCTCGCCCGCGGCGGCAGTCCGCCCGACGTGTCCGACGACACGCAGCGGGTCTTCGACGTCACGCGCGCGGGCCCCTTCCCCATCCTGACGCGCGTCGTGCCCTCCGGCCGCTACGACACCACCTCGTACCGCCTCGCGCCGGCGACCGCCGCCACCGTGCCCGGGAACTGCGCCGAGGCCGATCTCGACCTCATGCGCGACAGGGGCTACTCGGTCTACGTCGAGGGCACGGCGCAGAAGGCGGGTCGCACCAAGACCTTCCGCTGGGCGTTCGCCACCGACACCACGTACCACGCATGCCAGTCCACTGCGGTGGTGGACAGCAACGCGGCGGCGAGCATCCAGATCACCATCCACGGCGACCACCTCTTCTACGACGACCTCTTCTCGTCGACGCCCGCGGTGACCTTCGAGGTCGTCGCCGGCGCCGACGCCGATGACGACGGCGAGGTGACGCCGGCGGAGCTGCAGGCGTTCGATATCCGCACGCTGCCGAACTACGGCACCGGCTCCACCGGCATCGACAACCTGTGGGACTTCGTGTCCCACCTCACGCGCACGCTCGGCCACATCGACGGCGAGGGGCACTGCGAGACGAGGTAGCCCTGGCCCCCGCGCCTTGACCGGCGCATTCTTGAACGGCGCACGGCGCGTTCGCACCCGCACGGCGCATTCGGCCCTTGACCCCCGCTGCTGACCGGCGGATGATAGTTCTCGCATGCAGCACGTCCTCACGGCCAGCAACTCCGAGGTCCTGCGCCTGCTCGGCTCGCGCGCCTGCGCCCGGCTGGGGCTCGCCCGCCACGTGGTGGCCTCGGGCAGCGAGGCGCTCGCGGCCGCGCGCAACCTGAAGCCCAGGCTCGTCATCCTCGATGCCGACATGCCCGAGTCCGACGGCTGCGAGGTGTGCCGCGCGGTGAAGCAAGACAGCGCGCTCGCCGGCTGCCGGGTGATGCTGGTCCTCTCCGGCATCCTGAACCGCGCCACGCTCGACCGGCTCGCGGCCGCGGGCTGCGACGACGTCCTGGTCATGCCCGCGGTCGCGGAGGAGTTCTTCGCGCACCTGGCCGATCTGCTCGAGGTCCCGCGCCGGCGGCGGCGGCGCGTGGCCGTCGAGCTGCTGGCGCGGCTCGACGCGGGGCCGCGAGTGTTCGAGGGCCAAGTCCAGAACCTCTCGCTCACGGGGGCAAAGGTCCGCCTCACCGAGGCCCTCGCAGAGGTCGACTCGGTACGCGTCCGGCTCACGCGTGAGCGCGACGGCGCGGCCGTGCTCGCCGACGCCCGCGTGGTGTGGCGGCGCGACGACAGCCGCGAGGTGGGGCTCGAGTTCGGGCACCTGTCCGAGGAGGCGCGCCGCCACATCGAGGCGCTGGTGCTGTGGGACGTGGTCGAGGAGGACGGGCGCCAGCGCGTCTTCCTGGAGGGCGACTTCAACGAGAGCGCGACCTTCGGCGGGCTCGCCGCGCGGCTCGGCGACCAGGTGGACTTCGACGCCGCCGGGGTGCGCTACATCAACTCGCACGGATCGCGGCTCTGGTGCGCCTTCCTCCGGGGCCTGGAGCGAGTCCAGTCCTACACCTTCTCGCGTTGCTCGGTGGCCTTCACGACCCAGGCGGGCCTCGTGCCCGGTTTCCTCGGCCGCGGGCGCGTGGTCTCGTTCCACGCGCCGTATCACTGCGACCAGTGCGACCGGGACGAGGTCCGGTTGCTGCAGACCGCGGCGCTGGTCGCGGAGGACGGCCCGCCCGCGACGCCGAGCTTCCAGTGCCCGGCGTGCCACGGGAGCCTCGTGCTCGACGAGATCCCGGAGCGTTTCTTCGCGTTCGTCCCGCGCGGGTGAGGGCGGCGGCGCCAGGGCCACCGACGGGCGCGCCACCCTGCCACCTGGTGCGGACGCCGGCGCTGGCGCCGACGCTGCCGGGCTGAGCGACGCGGACACCCGCCAAGAGGCCCCCGACTGCGCCTGTCATATCGCCCCCGCGCTCATGCAACTGAAGGGGTGAACGCGCCCGGGCGGCCATGACCCGCGGACCCACGTGACCCCTTTGGTTCCTGGGCGGTGCCCATGACGGGAGCGGAGCTGGAGCGTCAGATCGAGGAGCTGCACCCCGCGAGCTTCGGCTGGGCGCTCGCGTGCTGCCGGTTCGACCACGACGAGGCCGAGGACGTGTTGCAGACAACGTATCTCAAAGTGATCGATGGGCGGGCGCGCTTCGCGGACCGCGCCAGCGTCAAGACCTGGCTGTTCGCCGTGATCCGCACAACCGCGGCCGAGCGGCGGCGCCGCGCGTGGCTCCGGCGGCTCAGCCTGCGTCGCTGGCTGGACGGCGGCCCCGAGCCGGAGCTGCCGGTGGTCGCCGAGCAGCGGGTCGCCGACGACGAGCGTCGGCGCGCGGTGGTCGCGGCCCTCACTGCATTGCCCACGCGCCAGCGCGAGGTGCTGGACCTGGTCTTCTACCACGACCTCACCGTCGAGGAGGCGGCGGGCGTCATGGGCGTAACCCTCGGGACGGCGCGCATCCACTACGCCCGCGGCAAGGCCCGGCTCCTCGACTTCCTGGCCCCGGGAGGTGCGCCGTGACGCCGCTCGATCACGACGACGAGATCCGCCAGGCGCTGAAGAAGGCGCACCACGACGACGCGCGCGGCGCGCCGCCCTTCCACGCGCTGTGGCCGGCGCGACGCGCACGGGCGTCGCGGGCGCGGCCGCTGCTCGCCCTGGCCGCGGCGGTGGCCGTGGCCGCGGTCACGGTGCTGCTGCTGACCGGTCACCCGCCCGACCGCACGAACCTCGTGCCCACGGTACTCGCGCCCACCGCCGACGCCGGCCCGCAGGCGGCGGCGCTGAGCGCGCTCGGCGCGCCGGGTGACTTGCGCCTCCCCACCGACTTCCTGCTCCAGACCCCGAGTCGCGGGGTGCTGACGGACCTGCCACGACTCGGCACGGTCGCGCCGGACTACGCCGGCGGCGCCGGCGCCGAGCCCACGAAAGGACTCGTGCCATGAAGAACGCCACTCGCTGTCTCGCCGTCCTGCTGGTGATCTGCGCCGCCGCTCCCGAGCGGGCCGCGGCCGACGACCGCAAGGGCAAGCCGCCGGGCCGCCCGCCCGGGCCCGGCGAGGACCTGATCGCCCGCGTGCTGTTCCCGCCCGAGATGATCATGCACCACCAGGCGGAGCTGGGCATCGACGAGAAGCAGCGCGCCGCGATCATCAAGGAGGTAGAGAAGGCTCAAGGCCAGATCCTCCAGCTCCAGTGGAAGCTCCAGGCCGCGGCCGAACAACTCGTCAAGCTGCTCGAGGCGCCCCGGATCGACGAGGCCAAGGCGCTCGAGCAGTCCGACAAGGTCATGGCCTTCGAACGTCAGGTCAAGCGTACCCACCTCGGTCTGCTCATCCGAATCAAGAACCTGCTCACCGACGCTCAGCGCGCCAAGCTCACCGAGATCCGCAAGCGCGCCGCGTAGGCCGGACCGGCGCGGAGGGAGTCACATGAAGACCACCTTCTGGCTTGCTGCGGCACTCAGCGCGCTCCTCTCGTCCACCGGCTGCGGCGGCGGTTCGACGGGGAACCGCACCGACGGGGGCGCCCCAGACGACGCCGGTCTCGACGGCGGCGGCAGCGACGCTGCCGAGGGCACGGCCTGCGAGACCCCCGGGAACCTGCTCGCCAACCCGAGCTTCGAGGATGGGGACACCGCGCCCGAAGGTTGGGTCGTCTGGCCGGAGGCCGCGCCGGGCGTGACCTACCTTTGGGACGACACCGCCGCGGCGAGCGGACAGCGGAGCGTGAGCGTCGCGAGCACGCTCGCGGACGGCTTCGGCAGGTGGCGGCAGGTGGTGCCGGTCTCGTCCGGCGTCGTCTACCGCGTCTCGGGGTTCGTGCGGTTTCAGGACGTCGCGCCTCCCGGCCGCTGCAACCTGCAGGTCGTCTTCCGCGACTCGGCCGGGGCCGTGGTCAGGATGGTCGACCTCCCCGGGCATGGGGAGACGCGCGCCTTCGCCCATGACTTCCCGCGCGAGCTCAAGGTGCGGGCGCCGCAGGGCGCGACCATCGCCGAGATCAACCTCCTCCTCGTCGGCCAGGGCCGCGCCTGGTTCGACGACGTGTTCTTCGGCCGCGCGCCCGCGGGTGAGATCGCGGGCACCGTGACGAGCGGCGGCGCGCCGCTCGGGGGCGCGCGCGTCGCCGTCTGGAACGAGCCC
>JACRCY010000650.1 GCA_016218785.1 Deltaproteobacteria bacterium | reverse complement strand
TGCGAGGGGCCGGCCGGCACCGACGGAGCGCAGGGCCCGGCTGGCGCAACCGGCGGCACGGGTGCGACTGGCGCGACGGGTGCCAGCGGCGCCACCGGAGCAACCGGGGCGAGTGGAGCGACTGGTGCGACCGGCGTCACCGGCGCGACCGGCACCGCCGCCGTGGATACCGGCAGCATCAGTGGCGTCGTCAGGGATGGCGCTGGGACCCTCCTCCAGGGCGTGACCATCGCGACGGTGCCGGCCACGACGACGACGCAGACCGCCGCCGATGGCACCTTCACCCTGACCGTGCCCATCGGCTTCTACACGGTCACCGCCACCCACGCGAGCTACACCACCGCGAGCCTCGCTGGGGTCGGCGTGGCCGCGGGCGCGACCACCAGCGCGAACCTCGCGCTCTCCATCGCGACCGGCACGCTCGTGTCCATCAGCGGCAAGGTGACGAACACCGCGGGCACGGCGCTCCAGGGCGCCACCGTCAAGGTGGCCGGCACCTCGCTCCAGGCGGCCACCGCGGCCGATGGGACCTACGCCATCGCCGGCGTCCCCGCCCCGGGTCCGTACTTCGTCGAGGTCGATCCGCCGTCGGGTAGCGCCTACCTCGCCGCCGACACGCGCGCGGCGGTGTGGGCCTCGTATACGACCAACGCTGTCGCCGACATCATGCTGTCGGCGCGGCCCACCGACGCCGCGGTCTTCGTCGGCCGCAGCGCGTGCACGGGCTGCCACAACTCGAGCGGCATTCCGGCCGCCCATGCGGGCTCGGCGCACTGGCGCTCGCTGCAGCAGGACACGACGCGCCACCGCTACCCGAGCAAGTGGCCGGCGGTGGGTCAGACGGTGAACACCGGCATCACCACGACGCGCGACCCGGCCACCTGCAGCCAGCAGGGCACGCCCCTTCCCATCTACGCCTGCCAGATCACCCAGGGGGCGTACTCCTTCCAGTTCGGCGGCACGACCTGCGGCGACGGCGTCGGCACCGTGGTCCCCATCTCCGGCACCTACGGCGGCGAGGGGGACGGCGGAATCGACAACCAGAACAACGTCGGCCGCTACAAGCAGCGCTACTTCGCGAAGCTCGCCGACGTGGCGGCGGCCAACGGCTGGACCTACGCCACCACGGCCGACAAGAACCGCGACTACCTCATCCTGCCCGTGCAGGTGACCGAGTCCGGCGACGGCGCGCCGACCTTCGGCGGCTACAAGAACACCGACCCCGACGTGTGGTGCTCGCAGGCCCGCACCTTCTCGCGCGCCTGCTCCGGGTGTCACAACACCGGCCTCGCCATCACCTACACCCAGGACGCAGCCGCCAACATCACCGCGTTCAACTACATCGACTTCAACGTGAGCTGCGAGCGGTGCCACGGCCCGGGCTCCGAGCACGCCACCAGCGGCGGCAAGGCGAACAAGATCATCAACCCGGCCTACCTCACGGCCGCGGCGGAGCGCCAGGTCTGCGGCCAGTGCCACGCCGCCGACGCCGGCAAGAGCCCGAACGTGGTCACCGGCCAGACCACGAAGTACTCTTACCCCTACAACCCGGCCCACGCGAGCCACGTCGGCAACGGCTGGTACGTGCCGGGCGTCTACGACATCAGCGACTTCATCTCCAACCTGACCTCGGGCGGCTTCGACGCCTGGCCCGACGGAAAGCACGGCAAGGCGCATCGCCAGCAGTACTCGGAGCTGGTGGCCTCCATCCACTCGAACAACCCCTACGAGCGGCTGACCTGCTCGTCGTGCCACGACGTCCACAGCCTCAAGCAGGGCCCGGCGACCTTCCGCACCGCCTTCGGCGCCGACGAGTGGACCTTCACCACGCCGCAGCTCAAGAACAACGCCGTGTGCCTCGGCTGCCACGCAGGCTACGGCCCGTTCGCGGCGCTCACCAGGGACGACGTGGGCGCCATGCACGCCGGCAGCCCCGCCGCCACCACGGTGGAGAAGAACGGCGCGACCAAGACCTACACCCAGGCCGAGATCGACGCGGCCAACGCCGCCGTCGCCGCGACCGTCGTCGACCACATGAACGACGTCGCCAACATGGGCTACGCGCTGAGCTACGACCCCGAGAACGAGCCCGGCGTCGGCCGCTGCGCCACCTGCCACATGCCCAACACCGGCAAGAGCGGCGGCTGGACCACCGGCAAGGACGAGTTCGGCGGCTCGGCCCTGCTGGAGGGCGACGAGGCCTCGCACCGTTTCGACCTCATCACCCCGCAGACGAGCAGAGCGATGGTGGCGGGCGCCGCCGGCAAGGACACCAACGTCATGCCGAACTCCTGCGGCAAGTGCCACGCGCGCTACCGCTACAGCGCTGACTGATGCTCCCACGTCCTCCGGGCCCCCCGGCTCGTCGTCGGCGACCGCCCGGGGGCGCCTCCTACCCCCACTCGAGGTCGTGCCCCGCCCCCGTGCTGCGCGGTTCTGCGCCCGAGGTGCGCGCGGGGTGCGCGGATCCGCGCAGCGCTCGGCGCGCCTGGGCCCTCGCGAAGTCGCAACGACGGGCGCTGGCGCGGCCCGGATCCGCCGGATGCGGCCGGCGTGAAGCTTGCATGGATCGGCCGTCACGTCATGTCCTGTCCCGCACCGATGCCGCGGCCATGCGCGTACCGGGCTGGCGGCCACTGCGGTCTTCTTCGTCGTGCTGCTCAGCGGCTGGGGGTGGCTGCCCCGATGAGCTGCGGCCCCGGCCACGGTGCGCGGTCGTGCTATTCTCGCCCGGTGTCGAGGATTGAACACCGGGTCGCGGGGGCCGGGGGCTGAGCCATGGCGCTCCGCGGGCGCTTCGGCCGCAGCCTGGCGTTGACGATCACGGTCCCGACGGTCCTGGTCGTGCTGGGTACGAGCCTGGCGTCGTCCCGGCTGCTCGCGGGCCTCTTCGCGCGCACTCACGAGCGGCACGCGGCCGAGCGCGCCCGGCACCTCGCCACGGTCGCCGAGGGCGCGTTCGCGCGCGCCATGGAGCAGCGCCACGACGTGGACGCGGAGCTGCACGTGCTGTGCGCCGCGTCGGGTCGCTCCGTGGCCGTGGCGAGCCTCGCCGGCCGGGTGCGCTTCACCTGCGAGTCGTCGCTGCTGGGTGCCACCATCGACGCGCCCGGGCGCGAGTCGGGCGAGGTCAGCCACGGTGGTCAGCGCTGGATGCGCCACGTGCGGTCAATCGGAACGAGGCGGAGCTGTGGTGGCTGCCATGGGGCGGCGGAGCCGGTCGGGCACCTGGTGGTCGACAGCCCCCTGCGCGAGGCGGAGGAGGAGGTCGGCGAGCTGCGGCGGCTCAACGTGATCACCGACACCGGGCTCGCCGTGGGGGTTGCGGTGCTGCTGGTCCTGTTCCAGATCTTCCTCATCGTCCGGCCGCTCCGGCGCCTGACGACCACCGTCGAGCGCATCCGGGGCGGCGACCTCAGCGCCCGCGCCCCGGTGGCGCGCGGAGACGAGATCGGCCGGCTCGCGCAGAGCCTGAACGAGATGGCCGCGTCGCTGGAGCGGGCCAAGGTCGAGCTGGACCGCATCTACCGGGCGGAGCTGGCGCAGGCGGAGAAGCTGGCGGCGCTGGGCCAGCTCACCTCGTCGATCGCCCACGAGATCAAGAACCCGTTGGCGGGCATCATGGGGGCGCTCCGGGTCGTCGAGGCCGAGACGCCGGCACCCGATCCGAACAAGCTGATCCTCGGCAAGATCCTGCTGCAGATGGAGCGCTTGTCGCAGACCGCGGTCAGCCTCCTGGAGTTCGCCCGGCCGCTCCGGCCCGACGTGCGCGACGTGCGCGTGGCCGAGCTCCTCGAGCGGACCATCTTCTTCGTCGCCCGCCAGGCGGCTGAACACAAGGTCGTGATCCGGCCCCGCCTCGCGCCCGACCTGCCAGCGGTGCGCGTCGATCCCGACCTGATGAAGCAGGTGTTCCTCAACCTGCTGCTCAACGGCATCCAGGCCATGCCGCGCGGCGGCGAGCTCGCGGTTGGTGCCGCCATCGGCGCGCAGGGCATGGTCGACATCGCTATCACCGACCAGGGGGTCGGCATCCCGCCGGAGAACCTGGAGCGCATCTTCTCGCCGTTCTTCACCACGAAGCAGCAGGGCACGGGCCTCGGCCTGTACGTGGCGCGGCAGATCGCGGAGACCCAGGGCGGCGTGATCGGAGTGAGCAGCACACCGGGAAGAGGGACCACCTTCACCGTGCGTCTCCCGGCCGCACCGCCCCAAGGGGTTCCCCATGGCGAAGACTAGCGTTCTCGTGGTCGACGACGAGGAGCTGATTCGCTGGTCGCTCGAGAAGGAGCTGACCCGCAGCGGCTACAGCGTGGCCACCGCGGGCACGGGCGCCGAGGCCCTGGCCCGGCACCAGGGCGAGCCCGCCGACGTGATCCTCCTCGACATCAACCTCCCCGACGGCAGCGGCGTGCGGCTCATCCCCGAGCTCCTCGCGATGCGCGAGGACACGGTGATCATCATGATCACCTCGGTGACCTCGCTCGAGACCGCGGTGGAGGCCATGCGGCTGGGAGCGTGGGACTACGTCACCAAGCCCTTCGAGTTTCCGCGCTTGCATCGCAGCATCGCCAAGGCCGCGGAGCGCGTGGCGCTGCGGCAGGAGAACCGCGCCCTGAAGGCCCGGCAGTCCGGCGCCGCGTTCCCCGAGGTGGTGGCCGAGTCGCCCGCCATGCGACGGGTGCTCGAGCTGGCCGGTCACGTCGTGCGCAGCGACGCGGCCACGGTGCTGCTGCTCGGCGAGAGCGGCGTCGGCAAGGACCTCCTGGCGCGGCGCATCCACGAGGGCAGCCCCCGCGGCGAGCGGCTGTTCCTCGACGTCAACTGCGCCGGGCTCCCCGAGGCGCTCCTCGAGAGCGAGCTGTTCGGTCACGAGCGGGGCGCCTTCACCGACGCCAAGACCCAGAAGCGCGGCCTCTTCGAGCTGGCCGAGGGGGGCACCGTCTACCTGGACGAGGTGGCGGACGCGCCGCTGGTGGTCCAGGCCAAGCTGCTCAAGGTGCTCGAGCAGCGCACGTTCCGCCGGGTCGGTGGTCTGCGCGACCTGGCCGCCGATGTCCGGGTCATCGCCGCGACCAACCGCGACCTGGGCGCCGCCGTGGCCGCGGGCCGCATGCGGGAGGACCTCTACTTCCGGTTGAAGGTCTTCCCCCTCGAGATCCCGCCGCTGCGGGAGCGCAGGGAGGACGTCCTGCCGCTGGCGCGCGGTTTCCTCGCCTCGTTCAACCGGGCCTTCCGCAAGGCCGTTCCGGGCTTCGAGCCCGAGGCGGAGCGCCTCCTCCTGGAGTACCGATGGCCGGGGAACGTGCGGGAGCTGCGCAACGTGATCGAGCGGGGGATGATCCTCGCGCCCGAGGCAGTGCCTCTGGGCGTGGACCTGCTGCCGGCGGAGGTCACGGGGGGCGCGTCGGCCGACGAGGCCGGCGAGGCACCCGCCGGGGCGTTGGCGCAGAGCGAGGCCCGGCTGATCCGCGAGGCGCTGGCCGCGTGCGGCGGCAACCAGAGCCGTGCGGCCGCCCAGCTCGGCATCGGCCGCGACGCGCTCCGTCGGCGCTTGCGGCGCCTCCACATCGCCACCGGGCGGGAAGACGAGTAGCCGCGGGGAGAGCTCCGGTAGCGCGTCAGGCGACCTCTCGATAGGCCCGCGCGAGCGCATCGGCCGCGGCGGCGACGTCGTCAGCGGTCGTCAGCCGGCCGAGCGACAGGCGCACGGCGCCGAGCGCCACCTCGGGCCCGAGGCCCATGGCCAGCAGCACCGCGGAGGCCGTCTCGCCCCCCTCGTGGCAGGCCGAGCCCGTCGAGGCCGCGATCTCGGGCGCGGCCGCCAGCACCGCGCTCCCGCGCGCGCCCGGGAACGAGACGTTGAGCGTGTTGGGCAGGCGCGCGGTCGGGTGGCCGTTGAGGCTGACGCCCGGGACGGCGGCGCAAAGGCGTCGCCAGAGGTCGTCCCGCAGGTCGCGCTGGCGCGCCGACTCGGTCGCGAGGTCACGCCGGGCCACCTCGCACGCCTGGCCCAGGGCCACGATGAAGGGCACGTTCTCGGTGCCGGGACGCAGGCCCCGCTCGTGGCCGGCGCCGAGCACGACGGGCGCGAGCCGTGTCCCCCGCCGTACGTACAGCGCCCCCACGCCCTTGGGGGCGTAGAGCTTGTGCCCGGCGATGGAGAGCAGGTCGACGCCGAGGTCGTCGACGCGGGTCGGGATCTTCCCCACGGCCTGAGCCGCGTCGGCGTGCACCACGGCGCCCCGCCGGTGGGCGATCTCGGCGAGGTCCGGGATTGGCATCAGCGCGCCGGTCTCGTTCTGCGCCAGCATCACCGTGACGAGCGCCGTGTCGTCGCGCAGGCCGCGGCGAACCGCGTCGGCTGCCACCCGGCCCTCCCGATCGACCGGGACGCGGTCCACCTCGAACCCGTGCCGTTCGAGGTACGCGCACGGCTGCGCCGTGGCCGGATGCTCCGCCGTCGAGGTGATGACGTGGCGCCTCGCCCCGGCGACCTCGGCGACCCCACGGATGGCCAGGTTGTTCGCCTCGGTGCCGCCGGAGGTGAACACGATCTCGTCCGGCTGGCAGCCGAGGAGCGCGGCCACCTGCGCGCGGGCCCGCGCGACGGCCTCGCGCGCCCGCAGCCCGTAGGGGTGCCCGCTCGAGGGGTTCCCGAAGTGCTCCCGCAGGTACGGAAGCATGGCGTCGACGACCTCCGGGAGGACGGGGGTCGAGGCGTTGTAGTCGAGGTAGATGGGATCGGCGTCAGATACGCGGGTCATGCCTTGAACCCGAGGAATGCGCTCGCGACGAGCACGACGACCGCGAACTTGAGGCACGCCTCGCAGAGGGCCTTGCGCCGCGCGCGCAAGGCGAAGAACTCCTTTTCCTCCCCCTCGTCGGGCCGCGCGCCGGGCGAGAACCCCGCCCACAGTTCCCGCAGCCGCGGGTTGATGCGGCCGAAGATCGCCGCCATGATGCCGGTCATTCCGAAGACGAACGCGAGCTTGACCACCAGCGCGACGAGAGCTACGCCCTGCACCTGGCGGAGCGCGCCGTGGAACGCGTAGTGGTTGAGGGGCATGGCGATCCCGGTCGCGAACAGGGTGACGATGAACGCGATGCAGTACGGCGCGTTGCCCTGGAGCGTGTCCTCGACCACCTTGTCCAGCTCGTAGTGGAGCTTGGGCCCGTACTGCCCCCGCTTGACCACCAGCGCGCGGTTGTAGAACGGCGCGGCAGCGCACCCGACGAGCGCGACGTTGTGGAGCGCGAGCAATCCCGAGTGAATCAGCTGCTCCGTCATGCGACCTCCTCCTCCACCACCCCCTCTTAGAAGACCAGGACCTTGTCGGCCTGGACCGTGGCCTCGGTGAGCTCGTCCATCGAACTGCGGCGCGCCCCCTCGACGATCTCCTCGTCCCTGAGCGCCCGCGCATCCATGCAGGTGCCGCACACCAGCACCCGGCCCGCGCGCTTCAAGACGCTCCCGATCATGCGCTCCAGGTTGTAGTACCCGTTCGGTGTGAGTTGTCCCTTCTTCGCTGCCGCGATGGCATCACCCATCAGGAACACCGTGACCTCGATGCCCTCCTGCATCCGCTGCAGGTTCAGCGCCAGGCGCAGGCCGTTGTAGGTGCGCTCGGTGCCGTAGGGCGGATCATTCAGGATCATGAGGGTCTTCACCGTCGCTGCTCCTTGATTCGCGGCGAGCGCGCGCCCCCGCCTTCGACCGGGAGGCCGGCGTCGCGCCACTCCGGGTAGCCGTCGGCCAGGCGCACCGCGTCGAAGCCACGCCGGCGCAGCACCCGGACCGCCTCGGCCGCGAGCACGCAGTAGGAGCCGCGGCAGTACGCGACGATCGTCCTGCCGCGCGGGAGGGCGGCCAGCCGCCGCCGCAGCTCCCGGAGGGGCAGCGACAGGGCGCCGGCGATGTGGCCTGACGCGTACTCCTCGGCTGGCCGGACGTCGAGGACCACCACGTCACGGTTCCGGACGCGCCTGAGGAGCTCGCCGCGCGGCACGGGCTCCAGGCCATCGGCGCTCGTGAAGTAGTCGCGGACGAGGCGGTCGACCTCGGCGAGACGCGCCTCGGCCAGCGCCTGGAGCGCGCGGTAGCCGCGGAGGACCATGGGGTCGGCCAGGCGGTAGAACACCTGGAGCCCGTCCTTGCGCGCGGCCACCAGGTTGGCGGTCTTGAGGACCTGGAGGTGTCGGGAGGTGTTGGCCACCGAGAGCCCAGTCTCCCGGGCGAGGGTCTCGACGTTGCGGGCCCCCTGGGCGAGCACGTCGAGGATCTCGATGCGCTTCGGGCTCGAGAACGCCGCGGCGATCTGGGCGAACCGGGCGAAGAGGGCGTCCTTGAACTCGCGACCGCGCATGGCCTTATTCAATCGTTCAATTGAATACTACCACGAATTGCAGGGCGGTCAAGGGTGCGCCGTGGCACGCGCCCACGCGCCGCCGCGCTCGTTGGCGGCGATCCCCCGGGAGGCGTGCTTCCCGACGGTCAGCGGGCCGAGAACGGCCCCCTGACGGCAAGGGATTGCGGCTTGACCGGACAGACGGATGGCGTATTCTCGCGTCGTGCCACGATCGACGCCGCTCCTCGACATCCACAAGTCCTCCGGTGGGCGCATCGTCGAGTTCGCCGGGTGGCTCATGCCGGTGCAGTACTCCGGCATCATCGACGAGCACAAGACGGTCCGCACGGCCGTCGGCCTGTTCGACGTCTCCCACATGGGGGAGGTCTTCTTCGCCGGGCCGCGGGCCGTCGAGGCCGTGCAGCGCGTGGTCACCACCGAAGTCGGCAGGCTGCGCGACGGCGAAGCGGTCTACACGGTGATCTGCCGGCCCACCGGCGGCATCGTGGACGACTGCATCGTCTACCGGCGCCGCCAGGACCAGCTCTTCATCGTGGTCAACGCCTCCAACGAGGTGAAGGACTACACCTGGCTCGCCGAGAACGCCGGTGGCATCGCCCGGGTCACCAACCGCAGCGCCGATTTCGCCCTCATCGCGGTGCAGGGGCCGAAGGCCGTGGCGACCCTCTGCAAGCTGACGAAGCTCGACCTGCCCGCCGTGAAGTACTTCGGCCTGGTCGACGGCGAGATCGCCGGCATGAAGGTGACCGCCGCGCGCACCGGGTACACCGGCGAGGACGGCTTCGAGGTCTTCACCTCGCCCGTGGACGCGCCGAAGATGTGGGGCGCGCTCATGGAGGCCGGCAAGGAGTTCGGCGTCAAACCGGCCGGCCTGGGCGCGCGCGACACGCTGCGCCTCGAGGCGCGCATGTGCCTCTACGGCAACGACATCACCGACGAGACCACCCCGCTCGAGGCCGGGCTCAACTGGGTGGTGAAGCTCGACGCCGGCGACTTCATCGGTCGCGAGGCGCTCCAGAAGCAGAAGGCCGGGGGTGTGAGGCGCAAGCTCGTCGGCTTCGTCATCAGGGAACGGGCCATCGCCCGCCACGGGTACCCCATCCTCGCGCCAGAGGCGGCGCGCAGGGCCGCCCCCAGCGCCGCCGAGGGGGTCCGGGGGGCAGCGGAGGGGCGCAGCGAGCGCAGCGAGCGAGCACCGGACGGGCCCCCCGGTTCGATCGGCGTGGTGACCTCGGGCACCAGCTCGCCGACCCTCGGCTACTCGATCGGCATGGGCTACGTGCCCACCGAGCTGTCCCAGCCGGGCCAGAAGATCCTCTGCGACTGCCGCGGCAAGCTGGCCAGCGCCGAGATCGTGAAGGGACCCTTCTACAAGCGCCCCGCCTGACGGTTACCCCCAGTGGCGCGACACGGAGGAGAACGCATGAGCGACGCCTACCCCGCTGAGCTGCTCTACACCAAGGACCACGAGTGGGCCCGCGTCGAAGGGCCGGCCGCGACCATCGGCATCACCAGGTTCGCCGTCGACCAGCTCGGCGACATCACCATGGTGGAGCTGCCCAAGGAGGGCGCGACCTTCAAACGCGGCGACGTGATCGGTACCGTCGAGTCGGTCAAGGCCGTGTCGGACATCTACGCGCCGCTCTCGGGCAAGGTGGTCAAGGTCAACGACGTGCTCGAGAACAGCCCCGAGTACCTCAACCAGGACCCCTACGACGAGGGGTGGATGATCCAGATCGAGCTCTCCGACCAGGCTGAGCTCAAGGACCTCATGGACGCCACGGCCTACGTGGCGCTCGTCGAAGAGCACGGGGAGTAGCTCCGGGCATGCGCTACATCCCGCACACGGACGACGACGTCGCCCGCCTGCTCCAGGCGTGCGGCAAGCGGAGCATCGAGGAGCTGTTCGCGTCGATACCGATCCCCCTGAGGCCGAAGCGGCCGCTCGCCTGCGGCGAGCCCATGGACGAGGCCGCCCTCGACGCCCACCTCGGGGCCCTCTCGGTGCGCAACCTCGCCGTGGGGCCGGGGGGCTGCTCGCTCTCGTTCCTGGGCGCGGGCGCGATCCCCCACGCGGTGCCGGCGGCGGTCGACGCGCTCCTCCAGCGGGCGGAGTTCTACACCGTCTACACGCCGTACCAGCCGGAGATCTCGCAAGGGACCCTGCAGGCGACCTTCGAGTTCCAGACGGTCGTCGCCGAGCTCTTCGGGCTCGACGTGGCCAACGCCTCCATGTACGACGGCGCCTCGGCGTGCGCCGAGGCGGTGCTCATGGCCCGCCGCATCACCGGCCGGCACAAGGCGGTGGTGTCGGCGGCGCTCCACCCCGAGTACGTCGCGACGATGCTCACCTACACGTCCATGGTGGACGAGGTCGGCAAGTCGTCCGCCCACCGCGTGCCGGTCACGGCGTGCGGCAACACCGACGAGGTCGGCCTGCAGGCGGCGGTCGCGCGCGCCGGCGACGACCTGGCCTGCGTGGTCATCCAGACGCCCAACTTCCTGGGCGTCATCGAGGACCTCCGGCCGATCGCCGAGCTGGCTCACAAGCACGGGGCGCTGCTCGTGGCCGTGACCACCGAGCCGCTCGCGCTCGCGCTGCTCGAGCCGCCCGGACCCCAGGGCGCCGACATCGCCGTGGGCGAGGGGCTCGGGCTCGCGGGCGCGCCGTGCTTCGGTGGTCCCGGGGTCGGGCTCTTCGGCGCGGCCAGGGACCACGTGCGGCAGATCCCGGGCCGCCTCGTGGGCGAGACGGTGGACAAGGAGGGGCGCCGCGGCTACGTGCTGACGCTGGCCACCCGCGAGCAGCACATCCGCCGCGAGAAGGCGACCTCCAACATCTGCACCAACCACGGGCTCATCGCCCTGGCCTTCACCATCCACCTGAGCCTGCTCGGCAAGAAGGGGTTCCGGGACCTGGCCACGCTCAACGCCTCCAAGACCGCCTACGCGCGCGAGCGCCTGGGCGCACTCCCCGGCTTCGCGCTCCGCTTCCCGGGTGGGCCGACCTTCAACGAGTTCGCCCTGCGGGTGCCCGGCGGCGACGCGCAGGCGCTCTGCGACCGCCTCGCGGCGAAGAACGTGCTTCCCGGGGTGCCGCTCGGCCGCTTCAACAACGCCTACCGGGACTCGCTCCTCGTGGCCGTCAACGAGACGCACCGGCGCGAGGACGTCGACGCCCTGGCCGCGGCCCTGGCGGAGGTGACGCGATGAGCGCCCCTGCCAACCCGACTGGCGGAGACAAGCTGGTCGAGACCACCGCCATGCTGGTCCAGGAGCGGTCGATCTTCGAGCAGGGCTCGCCCGGCCGCACCGGCGCCTCGCTGCCGAAGCTCGACGTCCCCGAGCAGGGCCCGGACGTCCCGGCGGCCCTGCTGCGCAAGACGCCGCCCGGCCTCCCCGAGCTCTCCGAGGTGGAGGTGACGCGGCACTTCACGCGGCTCTCCCGGTGGAACTACGCCGTGGACGTGGGCATGTACCCGCTCGGGTCGTGCACCATGAAGTACAACCCCAAGATCAACGAGCGGGCCGCGCGGCTGCACGGGCTGTCGAAGATCCACCCGTACCAGCCCGAGTCCACGGTGCAGGGCGCGCTCGCCATCATGTGGGAGCTGGAGCAGGCGCTGCGGGAGATCTCCGGCTTCGCCCGCGTCACGCTCCAGCCCGCGGCCGGCGCCCACGGCGAGCTGTGCGGCCTGATGATGATCCGGGCCTACCACCTCGACCGCGGCCAGGACCGGCGCACGGTGCTGATCCCCGACACCGCCCACGGCACCAACCCCGCCTCGTGCACCCTCTCGGGCCTGCGCACCGTGCCGGTCAAGACCGGCCCCGACGGCATCCTCACCGTGGACGCGGTCAAGGCCCTCTGCAACGACGACCTCGCCGCGATCATGATCACCAACCCGAACACCATCGGGTTGTTCGAGCGGAACATCGCGGCCATCGCCGAGGTGGTGCACGCGGCGGGCGGCCTCGTCTACATGGACGGCGCCAACCTCAACGCGCTCATGGGCAAGTTCCGGCCCGGCGACGCGGGCGTGGACGTCATGCACTTCAACCTGCACAAGACGTTCGTGACCCCGCACGGCGGCGGCGGCCCCGGCTCCGGCCCGGTGGGCGTCTCGGCCGCGGTGACGCCGTTCCTGCCGGTGCCGCTCGTCGAGAAGCACGAGCACGGCTACCGCTTCGAGCACGCGCGGCCCAAGAGCATCGGTCGCATGCGCAGCTTCTACGGCAATTTCGCGATGCTCGTGCGCGCCTACGCCTACATCAAGGAGATGGGGGCTCCCGGGCTCACGAAGGCCACGGAGATGGCGGTCCTGAACGCCAACTACCTGCGCGCGCGGCTCGAGGGGGCGTTCCCGGTCGCCTTCGCGGGACCCTGCATGCACGAGGTGGTCCTGTCGGACAAGCAGCTCAAGAAGGAGACCGGCGTCCAGACCATGGACGTGGCCAAGCGGCTCA